>JAEHKQ010000173.1 GCA_016838795.1 Nitrosopumilales archaeon | reverse complement strand
GGTTGCTTACGAGTGACTGTTGGCACTAAAGAAATGAATTCAAAATTCTTGTTAGCAATACGTGATCTTTTAGAATGACTCTTACACAGAAGGATGTTGGTATCTATGTCGATGATTCCAAATCATTAGATGATATTGACGTAATTATTTTTGATTGTGATGGCGTTCTAATAGATGTCACAAACTCATATGATAAAGCAATACTAAAAACAACTGATTTTTTTCTAAAAGAATTTGCAAAAATCTCAGACGCCATACCAATTACTACTCAAATAATTGATGCATTCAAAAAAACTGGTGGATTCAATGATGAGGTTGACTTGACATATGCAGCAATCATTTCATTAACAGCCGCTAACAAATTAAACACGGATGGAACTGAGTTCATTTTTCAGGTAATAAAAAATGCTGACGAAACTGGAATTAAATCAGTTGAAAAATTTCTTGACACATTGAATGTAGACATTTCAGAAATCAGAAAAAAATTGGATTATCCGGGTAGACATTCTGAAAGTATACTTTATTCAGTTTTTGATCAATTATTTTATGGTCCAGAACTTTATCAAAAACTATTTAAAAAAACTTCACAATTTACTGACAAAGGGTTCATAGAATATGATGAAGTCATTGTTTCAAAAGACTTGTTAGAAAATTTAAAAAAAAGATTCAATGATAATATTGCAATTGTAACAGGACGAGGTATAGATTCAATAAGTTATTCATTAAAAGAACTTTTAAATGAATTTAATGTTAAAAATTCCGTATTCTTAGAAGACGAATTAAGAGAACTTGCAAAACCAAATCCAGAATCTCTTTTACGATCAATTAAAGGATTAAACTCATCTCATTGTATTTTTGTTGGCGATTCAATGGAGGATTTGATCATGGCAAAAAAATCAACTCAAGCTGGACATCTCACCACGTTTTGTGGAATTACTGGAACAAGTAAAGAGCCAGATGAAAAAAGAAGATTTTTTGAAAAACACGGTGCCACTTTAATTCTAGACTCGATTCAGCTTCTTCCGAAGGTATTAAATCCCGTTTGAGATACTTTACAACGCTCAGTGGTTGCAATGAAATCAAGAAAAGCTCGAATTAAAAGAACGACAAAGGAAACAGATATCACAGTTAGTGTTAACCTTGATGGAACAGGAAAAACTTCGGTAAGTACAGGAATTAGTTTTCTTGACCACTTGATTTCAGCATTAGGAAAACACAGCATGATTGATCTTCAAGTGAAAGCAAAATCTAATGACAAAATTGAACACCACCTAATTGAAGATACAGCAATTGCTATTGGTTCTGTTATAGACAAGGCTCTTGGAAATAGAGCAGGGATTACTAGATTTAGTTATGCATCAGTTCCAATGGATGAATCTCTTGCTGAAGCATCAATCGATTTGGTTAAGCGACCATACTACAACTTAGTACTGCAAACAAAACGATCAAAGATTGAAGGAATGTCAAAAGAAGATATTGAACACTTCTTCAAATCACTACTTCAAAATCTAAACAGTTGTGTTCACCTTACTGTTAAGTATGGAGATAACGATCACCACAAAATTGAAGCTGCGATGAAATCGTTAGCGGTAGCTTTGAGAATCGCTGCATCAAATGACAAAAAACAGAAAGGAATCCCTAGCACCAAGGGAGCCATGTAATGGTCAAAGTCGCAATATTTGACTATGGAGCAGGAAATATTTTCAGTTTAAAAAATTCTCTTGAAAAAAATTCTGCCGAAGTAGATGTTATAACAAGTTTTGATAATGTCAACAACTATTCTGGAATATTGTTTCCAGGTGTTGGAAACTTTGATCCTGCAATTAGAAGTATTCGTGATTATTCTAAAATCGATTTCAAAGATTATGTAAAAGACAAAATTCCTGTTTTAGGAATATGTTTAGGTTTGGAAATGTTCTTTGAAAAAAGTGAAGAAGGAAATGAAAAAGGATTGAATGTGATGGAAGGTGAAGTTACAGTTCTTCCAAACACAATGAAAGTTCCTCACATGGGTTGGAATAGTATTGAAATAAAAAAATCAAGCAGGATTCTTGAAGGAATTAAAAATGGTTCATGGGTTTATTTTGTTCACTCTTATCGAATAAAACCAAAAAATGAGGATATAGTTGTAGCCGATTCTGATTATGGGATTAAAATTCCAGCTGTTGTTGAGAAAGAAAATTTTTTTGGGACACAATTCCACCCAGAAAAATCTGGAACCATTGGTTCTATAATGATTAATAACTTTCTACGAGAGTGTAAAAAATGAAAATAATTCCTGCAATTGATCTCATGGACGGACAAGTAGTGCGTCTTGTAAAAGGTGATCCTAGTAAAAAGACGGTTTATAGTAATGATCCAATTGGAATTGCAAAAAAATGGCAAAACGCTGGGGCAGATATGTTGCACGTCGTTGACCTAGATGCCACTTTAGGCAGAGGTTCTAACTTGGAAATAATAAAAAAAATAATTTCCGAGATTGAAATATCTATTCAAGTTGCTGGAGGATTACGTGATGAATCCACTATATTAGAAGTAGGAAACTTGGCTGATAGAATTGTGTTGGGAACATTTGCATTCCAAAATAAAGAATCCATTCTAAAAATTGGTAAATCACTTGGAAAGAACAACATTGTAATTTCAGTCGATCAAATTGATGGAAAAATTGCTATTAATGGGTGGAAAACAACTACTGAAATGACATTATTAGATGGCGTGAAAGAATTTCTTCAATTAGGATTTTCAGAATTTCTTTTAACTAATATAAGCAAGGATGG
>JAEHKQ010000172.1 GCA_016838795.1 Nitrosopumilales archaeon | reverse complement strand
TTGTTATGTTCAATCTCGTATTGTGTTACAAATCCACAATGAGGGCAAGAAAACATTTGTTCCACAGGTTTTGGTTTCTTTTCGATGGTTTTCCCAGAGACCGATTTAATCAGAATGGTGTCAGAGTTGGATATCACAACAAAGTTTCTTGCCTCTCCAATGGAATTGAGATATTCCTTGATGGCCGTGATGACCGCCTGTCTATTGACGGTTTCATTGTCATCTATTGGTGAGAGATTAAAATCATGCAGTTTTAGAGTTGGGATGGCACCTACCTGATCAGAGACATACACAACTAACTCGTGCTTGATTGGCTCAACCTCTGTACAATCAATGGTAAGCATGGTTTTTGATTGCAAAAATGGTATTTTAGTTTAACAAAGAGAAGGTTTTTTGATGGATTTTGATCTAGTTTTGGAATATCATGACAGATTCTGAAACATTTGGAGCCGAGAAAGGTAAGGCCAAAGAATTGGTTTCATGGATGAACAATCAAGCCAAAGACAAAGGAATGGATTTTGAAGCTAGACTATATGATTATGATATCACTACAAAAAATTTTGGTACATTTGAAATGTTTTCCTGGATGGGGGATGTACAAACAGCAAGAAAACTTCTCACAAAAGCAAGCAAACGTTTCAAGGTGAAGGTGATTGAAGGTGGATACAAACCAAATGAAAGAACCTTCAAGATGAGAAAATCAGATTTTGCAATGGTTCGTAAAGGCGACAGAGTGATTGGACATTTAGAATTTGAGGCCTCTTTAATTGGAAATGAAAAATGGAAGATAAAAAACGAGGAAAGACGATAGCTGATGACAAAAATTGGATTGATTGGAACCGGAATGCTTGGAAACGCTGTAGGACTTCATTTGTTAGAATCAGGTCATGAACTAATAGTTTACAACAGAACAAAAGAAAAAACGTCTGAACTAAAAAATCACAGTGCCAAAGTAGTTGATTTCCCTAAAGATGTTGTAAGTTTGTCTGAATTGGTAATAATTTGTGTAAAGGATGCTGCTGCAGTCAAGGAAGTTTCATTTGGACATGATGGAATCGTTCAACGGAACCATGAAAACTTGGTTGTTGCAGATATGAGCACAATTAATCCAAATGAAACTAGGCAAATCTCTAAACAATTCAAGGAATCTGGAATAACTCTTCTTGAAATACCTGTCATGGGTGGCCCAAATGTCGCAATCAAAGGTGGATTGGTTTTAATGGCATCTGGAAACGAAGAAGTGTTTAACAGACACAAGAAGGTTTTTGAAACTATTGCAAAGCAGATTTTCTTTCTTGGACAAAGTGGCGTAGCACATTCTGTCAAACTGGCAATGAACATCCAAATAGCAATGCTTGCACTCGCAATTTCTGAGGGAATTACTCTTGCAAGAGCATCATCGATTGATCCTGAAACATTTTTGAAAATTCTCAACTCTACCTATTTCAAAACTGGAATGAGTGAAAACAAGGCCTACAAAATGATCAGCGACAAATTCGAACCCACGTTTACATTGAATAATTTGAAAAAAGATCTTAATACGATAAATGAATCTGCGAAATCCTTCGGTGTCACTCTACCAATGAGTACTAGAGCAGAAGAGATTTACCAAAAGGCAATAGAAAATGGATTTGGAGATTTAGATTATACTGGTATTCTAGCTTATCTGAAACAAGCTACGAAATCCGTAGATTTGCACAATTAATTTAAGACAAAAGGGAATCTATAGACCCATGCGACTCGAGAATAAGGTTGCAATCGTAACCGGTGCATCTAGTGATATTGGAATTAGTATTGTCAAACGTTTTCTTGAAGAAGGAGCTATGGTTGTTCTGTTAGGAAGAAATCTTAAAACTCTTGAAAAGGCTCGCAAGGATGCAGGGCATGAAGACAAAAGTGTTTCCATAACTTGTGATGTTACAGATGAAGCTCAAGTTGCTCAAACAGTATCACAAGTGATTGACGAATATGGAAAGATTGACATTTTGGTAAATGGCGCAGGTGCGTTAAATGATCCTATACATTTTCACGAAATGTCAGAATCGGAAATCGACAAGATGGTTAACGTAAACATTCAAGGTGTTTTCAAACCTACCAAAGCTGTTTTGAGTAAAATGAGTCAAGTAAAAAGTGGCGTCATCATCAACATTGGCTCTATATCTAGTGAGAGGGCAATTCCTCGAGTACACTTGGCAGTTTATTCAGCAACAAAAGCAGCAGTAAGCATGTTCACAAAAGCAATTGCTGTGGAATATGCTAGGCAAAACATTCGTTGTAATTGCATTAATCCAGGAATAATCAACTCTGGAATGATTAAACCGTATCTGGATGATCCAGATGCTAGGAAGGTTCTTGAGGATAGATTACCGTTGAATAGAATTGGTGAACCGGCAGATGTTGCAAATGCAGTGCTTTTTATGGCTTCTGACGAAGCAAATTGGATTACTGGAACAGTTCTTGACGTAGATGGCGGAAAATCAGCTTCAGAAGCTTAGCTGTCAAGAAGTGTTTTTGCCAATAATTGTGCAATTCTGAGTGGTTCTGGCAAGGATCCTTGCAATGTCAAGTCATTGAGTAGATGTGTAACCTCTGGAATGGTACAGCCTTCATTTCTGATGTAAACATCATACAAAGTTTTTAACGAAATTTTTTCTCGTTTACCCAACTTTTTGTATTCAGCAATCTTTTTTTCAAAGGAATCAGGAAAATGATGCTTGATTGCTTCTTCAATTCCAGCAGAGTCATGATATGTAACTCCAATTACCGGAATCTCTAATTTTTCATGAATCTTTTTGATGTCTACCATGTTATACATGGAGATGATTATTCCAGAGATCAAAACATAACTGATGTCTGGCCTTCCCAGTTTCTCATACATTTTGATTATTTCATCCGTTGCGTCATCACCAGAAAGTGTCGCATTACCAAGAACAAAGCCATCGATCACAAAATCTCGACGCATCACTATTCCTGCTAGAATAGATTTTTCAGAATCTTGTTTGAAGCTTTCCGCTATAGCGAGTCCTCTTAATCCTTTTTTTTCAAGGCGAAGGTGTTTCATTTTTTCTTCTCTTTAGATAAGCCCTGTAACTCAGAGCAGAAATAATTATTAAAATTCCAGTAATTGCAGACCACGTCGCAAAAGGAACCAGATCTGATTCTATCATTTGATTGTTCTTTAAAGTTAAACATCTAAATGTGTTAAAAAAAGTTAATTAAACTCCAATCCCATGACTAGCTTTCATTTAAGGTTGATGGTGCGATGAAATGATGATCGCAGTTCTGAAAATTTCAAACTGATCTCACCAAAAGGATCCTGAAACTATACCAACTTACCTTATTTGAAAAATAGTTGTGATCATTTCATCGTTCAAAAAACGATTCACAATCCGCACAGGCTCTCATGTAACCTCGTTATACTCGTAACCTGTGCGGAACAATTTTGAAATATAGTGTTCTTATAATTTTCAGTTCGTATCAAATGTAAATTAAGGAATGTTTATACTGAAAAATAATGGCTATTTTCACAAAGTTCTACAATTTCATTGTCAGCAAAGCTATGATTATCAATAACAATCTCATCTATTTGTCCAGAAAAGAATCCATAAGTTGACACGTCACCGGTTCTTGATGTTTGTTGGGCTCCAAAAAAAATGGCAGAATCATAAGAAATTCCATCAATTTGAACAAATTCAACGTATCCATAAGAGTTCAAGATTGGAATTTTCTCGATCTGTTTTGTGGCTTCCAAGTTTCCATTTAGGTAAAGACTAATGGTTTGTCCATCAAGTTTGGCTGCAACGTGGCTCCATTCTTCTCCAACAACAGAATAGGATTCTATTGTTGTCCACTTGAATCCATTAAAAACTGAAAATTTTACAATATTTTCTGGCGTTTTGACGTTGTTAATTGATAGCTTGAATGCATTCTCCTTACTTATTATGGTACATTCAGATGAACAGGAACTATAATCTGGTTTTACCCAAGCCGATAAAGTAAATTCTGAAACATCATTCATTAGTTTCGAGTATTGTGTGCCGTAATTGTAGCCATTAAATTTCTTCACCGTTAGAGAGACAGGTTCTTCGACAGTAAGCTGAACAAGATCATTTTCTTCAGAATTGATTTCAAAGATTTGCTCTAAACCATTTGTATCCTCAGAATAATCAATTGTTATTATCTCAGATTTTTGTTCTTGAGTTACTACATTAGTTACAGATCCTGTATCATACATTGGATTCAAAGCAAATTCACCAAGTCCTATGGTATCCATGTATGAGACAAAAGCTTGTTTTGTCTGGGTTGGCAATGCATTGAAATCATTAATGTTTGAAACTTTGTTAATCAGTCCGTATTTTAGAGCCGTTTCATGTGCAAACTGAATCCTTTCGGCTTTTGTAATGGTAGCATATTCAATGAAGACCTGTTGAGCCTCCTGTTGTGAACCGCCATAGGCTAAAATATTGTCACGATATTCTCTTGCAGTTGTCACCTTTGACCAAAGATAATCAAAAAGCTCCCACAGGTAATCATGATATTCATCAGGATATTTTGCTACCATTTTTTCAAAGGCTGCACGGGGAGTTTTATCAGCATGGCTTTTGTTCATTCTGTCTAGTTCTTCCTGAAGTTGTTGCTGTACCATCTTTCTTTGCTCTTCAATGAATTTCTGGTGTTCAGTCATTATTGATGGATTTTGAAGCTCTGCAATTCTTTGTTTTGAAATCTCAATATTTTCAAGAATTTTTTGAGCAAAGGGATCAGTTAGAATGCTTTCTCCAGTATAGGTTGTCCATTCAGATAGATTGATGGACTCGGATGAGCTTTGGGCATAAACTGAACTCGAATTTATTGAAAATAAGAGAAAGAATGAAAATGATAAAGCCCACATCGTCTTGGAACCTTTCAAGCCTAGCTCTATGGAATATTATTGTTTTTTAATATTTCTCATAATTGATTCTAAGACTCGTTAACATTTCATAACAAATGTCAATTAAACAGAGTAAACTAATCTCAGATAGATTCGCAATCATTCTTACCTTTCCAACTCTCACCCCCAGCTTCCTTGCATTGTTGTTTTGTTACATTTCTCAAAAGGACTTCATCTTCTTTGCAGTCCGAATTTTTATAACAGGTACCAAGTTTTAGTTCACGATGTTGCTTGGGTTTTGGAATTTTGTTTTGTGAAGTTTCTATTTCCGGAGTAGGCGCATTCATAAGGTCTTTGAGCATTTTGTCCAATGTCTTTATATCCTCTGAACCTGGTTTGGTGATTTTTGGCAAAATTGGTTTTCTTGAACCCGACATCTAAGACAATGTCTCCTATGCTAAACATAACGTTTTGTATGGAATAAATTAATTCTAATTTATAGTTCGTGTCAAATGTTTATTATTCTTATACCAGTTCCTCTATTACCATTAGCGTTAGTGTTGACCGCACATGGTCTATTTTTCGAATTTTCCGAGTTATTGTATCTCTTAGAGCGCTGATTTGATCCGATTCAACCTTGGCAAGAATGTCATGTGCACCAAAAACTCCGTTAACCTCCTTTACATCTGAAATATGTTTCAACTCTTCAATGACTTGTTCATCATTACCCAAATCACAATTAATTAGCACATAGGCTATCGCCATGGTATAATTACACAAATATCATATTTCAAGCCTCCTTAATGAAAACTCAGATTTGTAAATTCTTTGGTATTTCTAGTTAACAACTTGATCAAATGTAGGCGGAAGCCAACAAGAAATGGAGGTACTTGGCAATAAGCAAATGAATAAGCGAATCGCACTATTCAAAGCCCGCTGTCAGCTTCCGTGTTTCAAATAGCTATTTCAAAGATAAAAAGACTCGGCAACAGTTCGTATCAAATGCAAAAAAAAGAAAGATGTCTGAGATAAGGATACTAAAACTTGGATACATAATTATAAGAAAAAGATTCATTTTCTAGAGCCATGCCAAAGAATCTGGAGAATTGTAAAGAATATGGGGACATCTTCAAGATTGTAAAGAGGAATGTAAAGGAGGTTCTCGGCACAGAGAGGGTTGGGTTTATGCTTATACTCAGTGAGCTTCCTGCTGGTGTTGCAGCTATGCATTATATGGGCTCTAATTCCATAGTCATAAACAAGTCTGTTGTTAAGTCTCTTAATGCTATTGAAAAAGCAAGAGAGAAAAGAAATTACGTTATATACGATCTTCTGCTTCACGAGTATATTCATACGCTAGGTTATGTTGATGAGCGTACTGTTAGGTCATTATGCTGGAAGATTTGCGAAAAGACATTTGGGAAGGATCATCTAACGACAAAAATGGCTTATCAAGGACTGGGTAAGATCTATCCCGAGCTTGCGTGGGTAAAACCTTCAGCGAGTTTCTATAACAGTGCAGAAATAGTAAATGGTTTTGATACAGATAACATAAGCTACATTGCCTGATTGAGCGATTTCGTAGGCTTTACTAGTTTTTGGCTTTTCTTCTTCTATTGTATACAACATGAAGACTAGAGTCTGTTTCGTTTTTATTTTACTACTCTAGTTAACAGTTCGTATTGAGTGTTAATCATTATTGAATAAGCAAAGAAATAGATGAATTCTCTGATAAGGCAATTGGAACCTGTAGTGAATTCCAAACAAAGGATTCAATGGTATAATTACCAAGTTCTGTTGGAATCCATGATTGAGACAAATTAAGCCTCTGATTTGAGGCTAGTTGACCTTTGACCCAAGATAATGAAACCACTGTTCCCTCCTGATCCTTTACTTGAATTATGAACACAAAGGTTTGATCATAATTTTGATTATTCTTTATCATGCCTGCAATGTGGATCTGTTCATTAACTGTTGGTTCAAGCATTGGCTTGCCAAAACTATCAGCTACAAAAACGTCCTCAATAGAAATTCTTTGGAGACAGGGAATGTCAGATTCGATTTTCGATTTGGCTTGGATGTCTAATTCATCTTGGATACTATATGGAGAAGGAAGTGTATTGTCCTCATATTTTGCGTAAATTGAATCGCCTGGAATAGCAAATAGCCTGTTGCCACTTGAGACACTATTTTGTGTAAAAGAAATCAAAGCCTCAAACAATCCAGAGTCATCCTCAGATTCTATTGCATCAACAAGTATTCCAGCCACATCAGAATCTGATAAAACCTCAACTAGAATTCGATCCACAGTCTCTGGATTGAGATTCATGTCTGGATCAATGACTCTGATTTTTGCAGACTCGCCAACTAGATAGACTGGTTCGGAAAAAATTATTTCGCCTATGTTCCAGCTTATCATGACGGAATGAATTAGGACTACCCCATCTGCAAATTCAAATGAAATTGTCAATCCTCCATCACGTTCAGTCTCCAAGAAACCATTAGTTGGACCACTTCCAACTGTACGTGGATTGGTATCTATTTTACCATCATCATCAACATCATGCAAAAAACCTGTAAGAGTTACCTCACCAACGAATACACCACTGTTGGGTTCAGTTTCTGTTAATTTGTATGGCTCCAAAGAATGTTTTGAAGTGGAAATCTTGATGAAATGACCGCCTTGAGTACCAATAGAATCAATGCCATATTTGTTGGCATTCCAACTTGGTGCTACAATTGTTATGTGCACCTTGTCGGTCCACGAGTATACTTCCTTGTCGGTAAAAATTGGTGCGTAGGGATTAAAATAATCTGGAGGTTCCTCTGCATATGCAGATAATACTAGAAACGATAACACGGACAAAACAATTTCTAACAATTTCTAGAATTAATTTATCCAAAGTTGATTTAATAATTTACCCATATTCGTCGACAGTTCGTATCAAATGTAATTTTGTGTGAATAATAAATTATTTTTTCCACATATTTTGCCAAGTTTCAGTGAATTGTCTCATTACTTCTAGATAGTTTTTAGACGGATCCGCCCATGTGGTATTCCAAAACTTTTCCCAATCCTTATCGAACTTAAGGATGGACTGAAGGCCTGTCTCTTTTAACATATTTTGCCATTCTTTCCCGAATCTCTTAATTTCCACATTTCCTGCGTTCATCCATTTCTCTTTCCATTCTTTTGCTAACATTTGTGGCAGTTTTGCATTGGATCCCAGTGTTTGTAAGGCCTGATTATATTTTACAAATGCATCATTACCTGCCTGTCGCCACAAATCAAAAGCTAACTTCCACCTTACTAATGCAGCAGTATATTCCTTCCATGAATCAGTGGCTTTAAGATTTTTTTTAGTGGTTTTGTTGGTACTTTTCAATAGCAATTATTTATTCAATATCTTTCCTAAAAATATAATCATAATATCCTGAAATAACAGTTCGTATCAAATGTTAATTTAAATAATAAAATAAGCAACTTTGCTTTTTATAAGATATGGTGAAAAAGTTTTGGAAAAAAGTAAGATTACTGTGATTCTGTTAGGATTTTTGATATCTACATTACTTTTAATTCCAAATTATGCATTTACTGATGAATTTCAAAATAACGTAGGGAAAATTTACTGGAAGGAAGATCTGATCTCGCTAAACTCCTTTGCAAGTATTGTTGTGGAGGACATGGATATGAACAAGAAAGAGTATCCAAATTTTGCTGACAAATTTAAGATCAAGTTATGGTCTGATAGCGACCCTGCTGGGTTAGAAATTGAGGTGATAGAGACTGGCGTTTATTCGGGAATCTTCACAGGAAAGGTTTTCGTAACTGATTCTGAATCTTCTGATATTAGATTACACGTAACGCTGGGTGATATTATCTACGCGCTTTATGTAGACAACACTCTGCCACAATCATATCAAGATGAGTCAATAGATCTGATGGCAGCATCAGTCATCAAAATTCCGGGCGAAGACATGACCGAATACCTAAATTCCATAGAACAGATGATGAAATCTCAGAAGACACTTGTAAAAAAAGTACCAGATTGGATTAAAAATAACGCCAGGTGGTGGGCAGAGGGAACAATTAGCGATACAGAATTTGTTTCAGGAATACAATTCTTAGTTAAAGAAGAAATTCTAATAGTTCCGTCAACGACGGTCAGCGCAGAAAGACAAAGTGGCATACCTGATTGGATAAAAAATAACGCCAGGTGGTGGTCAGAAGGAGCAATTTCTGAAGATGATTTTCTAAATGGCATTCAGTACTTGATCAAAGTAGGAATTGTATCTGTAACAGATTCTGATACGACTGAATTGTTAACAGATGATACCTTAACAGAAACCAACCCTGAAATAGCTGCTCTAAAATCTGAATTGGCAGCGTGTCAAGAGATTAAATCGAATTACAAAAGATTAGGTTGTGAAAAACCAATTAAAGAAAAAATAGTGTTGCTAGAGTTCAAGGAAGAATCAACACAATATCAAGCAGGCCCAATCACATTCTATTATCCGGGAATTGGCACGCTAGGAAATGAATTTGAGATCAGTCCGTCTGGGCAAGCGATACTAACGATCAGAATTTTAGCGGAAAATATGGGCTCTGAAGATAATGTGGTCCTAATGTGCACTGGTCCGGCCATCTGTAACTATGACGTATGGAATAGCGATAAAGCATTCAAATATTCTTCAACTGACTTTGTCTCGGGTAATATCGTGATCAAGCCAGGACAAGCAAGACAATTGAACATGCTATTTGGACCAAATATTGGATATGGTGGAACCACATTTGAATTCGACCCGTCAAAGGATTACTTCTTCAGAGTATCAGAATCATGGGGCAGTGTACAAATTCCTCTAAATCTTAATCAAGAGTAATTTTAAACGAAAAAACAGTTGTTAACAGTTCGTGTCAAATTTAGATTAGATTAACAAAATTCGTAAATACCATTTCAAACAAGGAGGAATTGTTTGTTTAGAAAAAACTGACCATGGCTAGGAAGTTGCATGGATGGTAACACCTGAACTTTTATGACAACACAATCTTAAACCTAGTTCGTAGTCTTGATACATTTTACACATCTACTATTGACCAGGATGTACTACTACTTCTATGCCATTGGCACGATATGACTCTATCTCTGGAATTGTCAACGAATAATTTGAAGCTATTTCGCCATTGGGCAAGGAAACGTTACAGGTAAATTTCTTGTATCGCCAACTTTTACTTTCAAAGTTTTGCAATGTTTTTTCCTTAACGGTTTGTTGTACAGCATCTTCCGTTTGCGAAATTTTGGGATGTAATGTGAGTAACTTTTCGCTTTTCTTGAAGAAAGGGTCAAGGTACTTTTCTCGCTCCTCTCTTTGCTTATTTTTGAAAGGGTTATTCCCTAGGCGTTTAAGCGTTTTAAGAACTCCTCCGCCAGTTGCCTATACACCCCTTCAATCCTGTTGTTGGGTGCATATAGGGTGATTGGCTTACGGTGGCTAGGCGCCTCGGCAAGCTTTATGCAAGTAGGGATTACGGTTTTGAATACCTTTCCGTCGAATCGTTCCGTAACAACCTGCTTCACCTCCTTAGCAAGGCTTGTCCGACGGTCATACATAGTTAATACAATTCCATAGAGGCTGAGCTGCGGATTTATCACTTCCTTTAAGTCTTCTATAATCCTAAGTAGATTAGAAAGACCGTGTAAAGAAAAGAAGTGGGCTTGAACAGGGACAAGAACTCCATCTGCCGCTGTGAAAGCGTTTACAGTTAATAATCCTAGGGAAGGAGGAGTGTCGATAAAGATGTAATCATAATGGTTTTCTATCGTCTTTAACGCCTTTTTTAGCTTAAACTGCATGTTAACATCGTTGGCAAGGCGTAGCTCTGCAGCACTTAGGCCTAAAGTTGAGGGAGCTATGTCAAGCCCTTTTACACAAGTGTTCATTATCACATCATCTAATGGCTGTTCATTCAACAAAACATCCGCAGTTGAGAATTTGAACTCGTCTTGAGCGAGGTAGTAGCTAGCATTGGCCTGAGGGTCAAGGTCGATTAGCAGAACACGCTTATCCATGTTTGCAAGCAAAGCTGAGAGATTCACAGCAAGATCTGTCTTCCCTACACCGCCTTTTTCATTTGCCACTGTGATAACTTGATGCATTTCCGCTTTCTGATTTGTTTTAGCTAGCAAATAGTAAACTACCTAAGTCAAAGAACTTTGATTTAATGCTGATCTCACATTAAGAAATTACCCGATTAACACTTCATAACATCGGTTAACAGTTCGTATCAAATATCAATTATTTGGATTTTAGATATTTTTTTAACGATTCCAGCTTTTCTTCAAGCTTTGAATCCTTGTCTTTTCTTGAATCAATTTTAAGAACAATTTCAACTCTTTGAACACCTAAATTGTGAATTGCCTCCATTATTCTTTTTGAGGCCTCAAAAATTTTATCAACGTTTTCAGATTCAAGCAACGTTCCCATGGTGGTAACTTCATAACGTACCCCCTCAAGATTCTGAATGGCTTCAATTCCTTTAGCGATGTAAAAACTAGAACTCGTAGTATTTGTCCCCATTGGATACGCACTAACTTCTGCATGTATCAATAGAATACTTTGTTTTAATCTAGTTAAAAGATTTTCAAGTTATGAAGCCTGGTTTGTTTAATTCATTTGCTACAATATTTCCTCTACTTGCTTTGTTTCATCTTCAAGTAATTGCCGAAAATCCTGTTCAAGAACACGAATTTTTTCATTTTTTTCTTTTTCAACCATGTTTGAATCTTTAATACTGCTTATCTCCTCGGCAATTTCATTCATTTTTTCATTTGTTACGTGTACTAGGTCTTGTATCTTTAGGGTTTTTTTTGAATCCAATAGTCTCTTTTTTATAATGACTTAACTTACAGATAAATCGTTCACAACTCAAGCATTTAACTTAGTCCTACAAACTCCAGCTTTACAAGAATCACAAACATAATCACTAGTTAGATTATTGCACCCACAACCACAAGTACATTCATACAGATTCATTTACCATCCCTCAAAACCCTTTGGTGGTTTCTGTGGTTTTATCTCTTGTTTTGTAATTCTAAAATATGTTTTTTTTGGTGATATTTCTTTCACTCTTTTTTGTAGAGTTTCCCAAAATTCACTATCCTCAGTACAGCATTTAGTATATTTATGACAGTTTGGGAACATCCTTTGAACAGATACAATTCTCTCATCAATTGGTAGATCATGAGTCTTGTAATTAGATTCTCCAAAATTCATACTATTAAAACGAATCTTACATATAAAAAGAAGAATTAGAAGCTAAAATTATCATTTAGAGTTTGTATGTAATCAAACCCCTCATCGTAAGAAGGTGGCTCGAGTTGTTTTTTCATCCTGAAAAGGACATGATCTGGAAGCTGTCTTTCTCGTTTGGAGTTTTGCATCTGTATTCTTTGTATGGAATAATCTAGAAATACTGCTACAATTCGGGGATTGTAATTTTTCACTCTTATTATATGACCACTTCTTATGTGCCGAGTCAGATTTGTGTCGTCTATTACTATAGAATTTCCTTGTTGAAGATTTTGTTCAATTAACTTATACTCTTTTCTTCTGTTATGTTTTCTTATTTCATCCAATGAAATGTGTTTATGGTGAGGAAATAGTTTCTTACAGACTGTTGTTTTACCACTACCTGCAATACCTACTATAATGATTACTTCCATGGTAAACTATTCACGGAGAATTTGAATAAAAAAGGAGTCTCGTTAACAGTTCGTATCAAATGTTAATCTAAAAATTCTTAATTCGTAATCTGTACTAGGATTACGAATTACTTCTGTATGCCAATATGAAACACATGCCGCCACATATTACTCCAATTGCAAGAAGTGCAACAAATCCCCCAATTGGCTCTACAAATGAATCCATAATGGCAGGATTCTTTGGACCAAGCTTTCCTTCAGTAAAAACTGAGAGCAATCCAGTTCCAGCTAAACCAGCAAATGTCATAATCAACATTGCTCCTGCACCTCCAACATTCATTCCAATCAGATGAATTGATGCTAATACTCTTGATGTTCTAGACAATTTTTTCTTCAAGAAAACTTCAATCTGAATATAAAATAAGGCAGTTACAGCCACTGCTACAATTATAATCAAATGAAATATGATTCCTAAAAAGAACCATTTTGCGGTTCCTTCAAAAGATAATGAGAGAAATTGTATTATGTTTACTTGAGTATATGTTATCTGCATCCCAACAATGACTAGTGCCATTGCCGTCATTACTCCGCCTTGGATAATAGCTGCTATTATGAATCTGTTTGCCCACTTGCTTCCAGTATTTTCCATAATAATATCTCCGTCAGATCATCATAATAATTATCGTCACAGTCAACTAAACTTGTTACAAGCGTTGACAGTTCATATCAAATGTAAAAATGATTTAGCGAAATTGGAACGGTTCTCATATAGGGATTCACAAAATTAGTTTAGACTCTAAACGTGTTGAAAAAAGTGAATTTAAAGTAGAACATCTAAATACATTTGAAACTCATGAGTGACGTGCCTGAAATCATCTGCGAAGATTGTGGAAAACGACTATTTCATGAAAATGAAACCACGTTAAAGGTCGAAGAAGCCGTTCATAAAAAATTCTGCAGAAAAGCAGAAGGAGGAGATCATAGTTACATGCACAAGGATCCAGCTCATCAAGATACATTTGATGCTGAAAGAGCAAATGATGAAAAAGACAAACCTATTCTAAAAAAATAAAATTTAGGCACGCATTATCCAAAATTAGCAGCAAGGCAGCTTTTCAGCATAGTAAAGGACATTAAAAAAAGAAACTAGTTAACCGAAAAGAAATCGGTTACTGTAAGATCATGGTATTCTAGTTGTGCCACATAAACTCCAGGCGAAAATGGTTGTGATATTACCTTACTGAAATGACCAGATGCGCCGTCCTTCAATGCTACTTCGTTAACTAAATTGCCTTGTTGATCAAAAATATCTATAAACAAATCCTCACTGAATGAAAGGGTTTTTTGTACTGCGCCTGAAAGAATTAGTTTATCGTTATCAAATTGGGCCTCAATTACTGCTGATCGAGATCGCATTGGAAGATATCTCTCAATTAGTCGTTTTAGCTCATCAAGCTTTGCATCAGCCTGTTCTGAATCTCTGTTAACTAATCCAATTTTAATTTCGTTGAGGATTGGTTCGAATCTAGAATCATCATAGTTTCTACCACTAAATTGTTCGATGAATGATTTTAGTTCTTCAAATTCTCTTGCGAGTTCTAATGTATCAAGCTCTTCAGAATCATAGCTCCTTTCACTTTTATCTGCTACATTTACAATTTGTGTTGCTTTGGAATTCATATATTGTAACATTACCACATAAAGTCCTGGTTCAATTGGTGCTCTCCATTGTGTGAAAAAGTCACCATTCCTTGTATCTGTAAATTCTAATGTACTGTGAATATTACCTGCGCCATCATACACCGTAACATACAGGTCTTGTCTCATGTCCTTTTTTCTTAAACCATCGGGCTTGTTTACTGCTCCTTCCATAATCCAGATGTCTTTTTCTTGATCATATTCAATGTCAAAGATGATATCGGCATTGTTGAGTGGCAAATACTCGTTAAGATAAGTACGAATTTCTGCTAATTTTGATTCTGCATCTATGAAATTACCATAATCGATTAGTTCTGAGGCTTCGTCAGTCATTTTCACATATTTGTCGGAATGTTGTGCAAAGCCAGCATTATAAAATTTAGAGACGGTTTCTGAAATTTGCTCTAGATGTTTGCGATATTCTATTCTTTTTAGTTCATCTTTACTGTATCCAGACTCTGAACCAAATGGATCATCTGCATATGCCTCTGAAACTTGACGCCATTCAATGAACAAGTCTCGTACAAGTTCATCAGCAGCATCTAAATCATTATTTATTACAAGATTCCTTGCCTCGTTGACTCGTTCCATCATGAAATCTGTAAACTCTATATAATAGGGTAAGAATCTGTTTTTACTTAGCCCTAACTCGGCCAAATTTTCAATTGATTTTGCTCTTTGGAGAATGTCACTGGCACGAACCTTGTATGCATCTTTAGAATAAGAGCTCAAGTCGTCTTTAATTTCTGGTGCTTTTTCACTTGCCCATGTAAGTAACACTTCAATTCTGTCAATCTTGCTCACAGTTGGATTACCATTTTGCATTTTTTCAGCTGTATCAAGAATTTTGAGAGCATTGTTAATCATGAAGAGATTATTGTAATCAGCCTGAATCTCTGCTTTATTTTTCATTGTTTCATATTCAAACTTTAAAATCGATATTGGACTTCGTTTTTCCCTTAATTCGTTTATAGAATTGTCAAATTCTGAGACAAGAGCTAAAATTTCACCAACGGACTGTGCGCGTTCTACTTGTACAAGAAGAGATTCCCAACCATCAATCAAATCGGATCCAATGTTAGTTGTTTGAGAGATTTCTACAGCCTTTGAAATTCTTGAGGATGCATCGATAACCATTTTCATGTTTTTGATATCATTTTTAGCTGTGAGAATATCATCAACTGAGGTTGCGAGTTCTAATTGAGTTTCAAGATTATTCCATTCTGGCGAAATTATATTTGCAAGTTCTGAATTGCCTTCTCTATCATCAGAAATGAATCTATCAACGTTATCGAGTTCCCGCAAAATTAAGGCCGCCTGGTGAAGTTTTGATACCTTTTCTTTGGGCTCCAAGAATTTCTCTATCGTATTCTTATTGAGTAAAGATGATTTTGTTGAATCCCATTCAATCTGGACTATCTTATAGAGGCCTATCTGCTTTCGAGAAATCACATCCAGATATCTCGATTTTGATAGAAGATCTACAAGATCATTTAGTTCGGTAGAATAGATTGGGCCAGTTCCACGAGCAAAAATAAATGCAATCTCTTCTTTAATGGCCCTGTTCATCAAAGAATTATCTTTTGTCATTAAACTCAAAAGCGAATCTTCCAATTCTTGAAAACTAAGTGTTTGTCTGGCTTCAACTTTGATTGGGTCGACATTTTTAATTGAAACAAAAACATCGTTTATCCTATCAATCGCAGTGTTTGTGTCGCCAATTTCATAATAAAATACTGAGGAAAAAATTTCGCTATCTATTGTTTTAGCAATATCAAAAGAAACTTTTCCATTGTCTATTAAGTGTAACATTGAATCTAACGCAGCTGTTACAACAGGTCGGAATGAAGGATCAATTTCAAAAAGTTCATCTTGAATAAAGTACGTGTTCCATAAATCAACATATAATAGTTCTAATTCTTCAATAGTATTATCTGATGGATTAGTACTCAATGTTTCTAATTGTAATGAAAACTGTTCCAAGTTAGCATTAGTTTTCTGTTCTAACGATTTGATTTTTTCAGAAACTAATTTTGTTGCTTGATCAAAATATGTAGCGCCACTTGGCTCTTCAAAAGTTGTTGAAGACACTGTAAAGGTTGATTCTGTTGAATGATCTCCATAGAAGATTTTTATCTCATATTCTCCGGAAATACCACAAAGTTTTCCCTTTAGTGGAATTCCTTTCGTCACAAACAATCCATTTGATAATGGAGTTAACTGCTGAATTTGACATAGATCATCATTTGGGTTTACTATTTGTAAAATTAAAAATGAGTCTGGAAAAACATTTGCAAGGCTGCCAA
>JAEHKQ010000171.1 GCA_016838795.1 Nitrosopumilales archaeon | reverse complement strand
TTGCTAAACCTCCAGGTACATAACATCCAACACTTTCTAGTGGTGAAAATGATTTAGAAATTTTAATTCCATCAATGTTAATTTTACAATTTTTTAAGAGATTTTTAATTATGTTTTCAGTACGTGATAATCTAGATTTTACAAGTTTTATTGCAGCTATTTCTCTTTTAGAGACTTGGCGGTAGGCACCATCTATCTCTTTTTTTGATAAACGTAGTGAACGAAGAGTTGTCCCGCCAAATTTTTTTTCGTAGCGCTTTATTGCCGAATCTCCATTCTTTTTAACATCTACTAGAATGGATTGAACTAGCTTTTCATCCTGTTTTGATGGTCTAGGCGTGACTGAATCTGCAAAACTCTCAAAATTACGAGGGGTAATGATTTTCATCAATTTTCTTCATCACGCTTAATCTCCTCTAATTCTAGAATTTGTCTTGGTTCATGAACTACTAGCCCTTGAGCGATCTTTCTCAGTTTAGGAATGAGTATGTAGTAGTCAGATTTTAGAATGATAGTATTTACTCCATACCAACCCTTTTCACTCAATGGGCTTACAGTTGGTTTTTTAAGTGCTGGAATTTGCTTGAGTAGTTTTCTTAGATTTTTTTCTTTGACGTTTAAGTAAATGTGTAAATATTTTTGTCCCTGTACTGCTCCTCTCATCAATGTTACAATATCATAGATTTTTTCTCTCTTGGTTTTATCTTTCAATGAGTTCTTATTTGCTATCAAGTGGGCAGTAGACTCTAGAACTTTATCAGTTATTTTTAGTTTATTTTGTTTTAATGTATCTCCAGTTTCAGTCACATCCATAATCGCATCAACATCTTCAGGGGGTTTTGCTTCAGTAGCTCCAAAGGATAAATGAATTTGGACATTTTTATTTTTACCTAGACGAAGCCAAGGTGTAACAATTAAAGGATCTTTAGATCCATAAAATTTCTTGTATGATTTACATTGTTTAATAAATTTAGAAGCAGTAGTTAGATATTCAGAGGAAATTCTAAGCGTCTTTTTCTTTTTAGCATAATCAGCAATCATTGAGTCAATGTTTTTGTAACGAAAATTATCCGGAAATGCTATTACTAATTTTATTTTACCATATTCTAAATCTAAAATTGGTTCAACGTTTGCTTTAGTTTCATCTACCCAATCTTTTCCAGTGATTCCTACATCGTACAGACCATCAGCTACTAATGTTGGAATTTCTTGTGGTCTTAACATCTTTACCATTATTTGTGGATCATCAAGATACACTCTGTATGTTCTACTTTTCCGGTTAACCTTTGTCCAAGATTTTTCTAGTATCTTGAATGTGGCTTCCTCTAAACTACCCTTTGGAATTGCAAATTTTACCTTTGACAATCTTTTCCCTCTCATAAAGCAGCTATATAATTTTCTGTTTAAATTTGGTCGAGCAGTTCCTTTGCTCTGTTTAGTGAGATATTATTCTCATGAATCATTTTCTGCACAATTTCATCAATTTGTTCTGCATTAGCACCAACGGCTGCTGCAAGATTTCGCGCGTGAAGTTTCATGTGACCTTTCTGAATGCCTTCTGTTGCAAGAGCCCTTAATGCACCAAAATTTTGGGCCAAACCAGCTGCTGTAATTACTCCTGCCAGCTCTTTTGCAGAAGTAACTCCAAGAATTTTTGTACAAATTTTTGCGATTGGGTGTACATTTACTATTCCACCTATTATACCAACGGACAGTGGAATCTCTAGTTTTCCAATTAGATTACCTTCTTCATCTTTTGACCATTCAGTTAAAGATCTATATTTTCCAGAACTTGCTGCATATGCATTTGTTGCGGCTTCAATAGCTCTACTATCTTGCCCAGTTGCATTTGCAACAGCTATGACACCGTTCATAATTCCCTTGTTATGAGTAACTGCTCTATGTGTATCATTTGCAGCGAATTGATATGCAAGGATGATATTGTTTACAACGTCTTCTCCTCCAACTCCTTCCTTGTCAAAAACTGCAGTAGCTCTCACTAATCTTCTCGTAGCATAATTTGATAAAATTCGTAATAATGCTTTTCCCCCAGTAAGTTCTTCAATTAAAGGTGCTACTGCCTCACACATTGAATTTGTAATATTGGCGCCCATTGCATCACCAACATCAATCAAAAGTTCAACAATTAGCATTATGCCAGAATCAGTTTGTATTTCTCTACAAGAAACCTCTTTAGCTCCTTTATCCATTTTTACTAGAGTATTACTTTTTGAATTTGCAAGGTCAAGAATTTTTTTTGATGATTCAGTAATTTTTGGAATTGCAAGTTTAGGATCAACATTCAAAACTTGAATTTGACCAATACTAAGAGATTCATCAGCATCAACTTTGAAACCTCCTTTAATTCTAGCAATTTTTGCTGCATTGGAAGCAGCAGCTATTACTGATGGTTCTTCTATTACCATTGGAATTAGATAATCCTCATCGTTAATTCTAAAGTTTGTAGCAATTCCCAACGGAAGGGAAAAAGTACCAATAGCATTTTCAACCATTTTATCTGCATTGTCAAATGTTATTCCACCCGAAGAATTTTCTAAAACTTCAATTTCTTCTTTCGATAGACTAGCAAAATTTTTTACTATATCTAGTCTGTGTTTTCTACTTTTCTCAAAAAATTTTGATATTGAAGAATCTTTCATTTTAATATCCTTAATAATTTGTCATCGGTACTGTCGGGAAAACCTTTTCCATCACTGTTTGATGTTATCAGATATAGATTTCCATCAGGACCTTCAATTACATCTCTTATTCTACCAACACCACCCAGTATACTTTTTTGTGAAATAAGGCCTTCTTCATTTATATCAAGTTGGTAAAGATGAGAAGCTCGAAGAGTGGCCATAATCATATATCCTTTAAGATCCAATTTGTCTCCAGAATAGATAACAATTCCACCTGGTTCAATACTTGGGTCATAACACATTATTGCATCAACAAAAATTCCTCCTGAACATTCTTGGTTTGGCCATCCATAATTTTGACCAGAAAGAATTATGTTGATTTCATCATTTTTTGTTGGCCCCAAATCGGTGGAGTATAGGTTGCCAGATTCATCCCATGTCATTCCCTGAGGATTTCTAAGCCCTAAGGAAAAGACTGGTGAATCTTCAAATGGATTATCATCTGGTATCGAACCATCATCATTAAGTCTTAATATTTTTCCTGCTAATGACTCAAGATCTTGTGGAAGGTGTGAAGAGTCAGAAACAGTTCCTGTAGCCACATAGAGTTTTCCATCTGGACCAAATTTTATTATTCCACCATTAGTAAATTTTGAGCCTGGAATTTTGTCAAAGATTGTTTCAGCATCTTTCAGTTTATTTTGAGATTCTCTAATTTTCAAAATTTTATTCCACAAATTTCCTTCCTCTTCGTAAGTATAGTAAACATAGAGATAGTGATTACTAGAAAAGTCTGGATGTGTTTCAATACCCAGTAATCCACCACCAAAGACATCGGCAGTTCGGAAAGTTGCAAGTGGTTCTGCTAATAATGTATCATTTTGAATGACCCTGATCCTACCAATTTTTTCTGTAACAAAAATTCTATCATCCCCAAAAGCAATGGCTCTCGGTTTTTCAAGATTTGTTGCAAGAACTTGGACAGAATCAGTTCCTTCAATTGAAGTTGTTGGTTCTGGTAAAGGAAGAGGGTCATTTGGAGAAGTAAGAATAATTATTGAAGAAATAATTGCAGCTATAATTCCTATGATTCTTAATTTCTTGTTCACAAAAGTTTAAATTTTTTAATTCCTATAATTACTTTCAAGATTTTGATAAAGCGTATATACAGCCCGTGGTCCTCATTGTTTCAGCGGGGTGGGGAAGTCAGACTGATTAAGGGCAAAGTCATCCCGGCGGGCTCATAATCATTAAGATGAGAAACCCGCAAACCAGTAGTTCAAATCTACTCCCCGCTATTCTAGTTTTTGAAATTGTGTAACCAAGGAATTGAGTTGTCAAAACGAATGTGTGTGTTTGAAATTCCTATTCTCTGTCTTGGCCTTGTTAAATGTCTATGAGCTGATGGAATTGGCAGATATAGTTCTTGTTTAATTTCTCGGGGGGTTTCTTGAATGATTTTTTTTCTAGCTTTCCTTCCACATTTAATGCATTGAAATCCTTGATTTCTACCCTTAGATTTCATTTTTTTGTTACATCTAGTACATAGTGGATTTGTAAAGTGAACATTTTTTTGTAAATTCAAAACATGAATAAATTCAGTATTAATGATTCGTGGATGTTTTTTTGAAGCTTTTCTCACTGATCCACCAATCCTTACTTTATCGCCTTTTTTCAAATGCATCATTTTTGTCGTGATTCCGGTTGGTTCGTATACTGCACATCTAAGCTCTTTACTTTTAGAAATTATTGAAAAGAAAACATGGCCGCCTTTTTCCATGATTGGCTCTTTCGAAATTATTCCAGTAATTGTACCACAAGTGTAAGGCTTGAATTCGTTTATATCGATTTGATTTTTGAGATGAGCGCCTGTTCCTTGATTTGATTTAAAGATTAGATATCCAGCAAGGCGTTCCTTTATTTTGAGTAATTTTACTGCCTTGAGCAGCGATTTTACATTTTCGCCTCTAATTCCATAAAAAACTGGATCAGGGCCATGAGGAGTGATCAGAATATTATTTTTTGTTTCATCATAATTATTGAAAGTATAAGGTAGTGTTTTTTTTTGCATTGTTTTAACACTTTCTTGTG
>JAEHKQ010000170.1 GCA_016838795.1 Nitrosopumilales archaeon | reverse complement strand
TTTTGCATCAAATACTAGTACACTACCAATCACAGAAATTGCAAAGACAACTAGCCGGCCAGAAAAATTTATTGGAATTCATTTTTTTAATCCACCACTGTTAATGAAACTGGTTGAAATAATTCCAGGTCAAAAAACAGCACCAGATATTGTTGAGATTATACTAGATTATGTAAAATCAGTAAAGAAAGAGCCAGTGATTTGTAGAAAAGATGTTCCAGGGTTTATCATTAATAGATTATTCATTCCTCTAGTCCACGAAGCATGTTACGTCATGGATAGACAAGGATCTCAACTTACAGAGATTGATTCCGCTGTGAAATTCAAACTTGGCTTTCCAATGGGAATCTTCGAACTAGCTGATTTTACTGGAATGGATGTTATTCACAAGGCTACAATTGAAATGCATCTACGAGACAAAAAAGTAATCAATCCACATCCAAAAATTGAACAGCTTTACAATGAAAAGAAGTTAGGGCAAAAATCCGGTGAAGGATTTTACAAATATTCAGGTGATAAATATGAAAGAATTCCCTTGTCCGAAGAACTTGCAGAAAAATGCAACCCAATTCAAATCATAGCCAACATTCTAAATAATGCAGCATGGCTTGTTACAAACAAAGCAAGCGATATTTCAGAAATAGAAAAGGCAGCTCAGTTGGGGCTGGGATTAAAAAAACCACTTTTTGAAACAGCAAAAGAATATGGTATATCAAAAATTGTAACTGAGTTAAAACAGTTAGCTGAAAAACATGGTCAATTTTATGAACCAGATCCATTGCTAGTTTCTATGCAGTGATTTTTCCCAAAATGGTTTTTACTGCTTCTTGTGGAGTTTCAACACCAATAATTTTTACGAGGTTCCTTGAATCAACATATTTGTCAGCGTATTGATCCGCAACACCACCAGTATTTTTTATGGCAACTATGGGTTTTTTGCACATGTATGCTGCACAAACTTCGGCCAAAGTTCCAGAACCACCACCAATTATTATTACTCCATCTGCTGACAGTGCATTTAGAAAATCTCTTGCAAAACCCATTCCGCTAGGTATGACAATATCACAAAATTCGTTTGCAAAAGATGAATCCTCTTGAGGTATAATCCCTACAGTTATTCCTCCAGAGTCATGAGCTCCATGACAAGCAGCCTTCATTACTCCTTCAAGCCCCCCAGTAATTAGTACAGAATCAGATTTAGCAACTTCAGATCCTGTTTCATAAGCAATCTTTTCATGTTCCGGAGTAAAGCTATGTGCATCATGACCAATTATCAAAATTTGACGACGTTTTGTCATTAGTATTTTTTTTAAAAGCGGTATCAAATATCTTTCCAATCATAAAGGATATTAATTCCAAATTAATTCAAAAATTATGGAAAAACGTTCAATGCCAATTTGCTTTACTAAAGATCAATACAAAAAACTTGAAGAGTATGGCAAAAAACATGGCATGTTAAATCTTAGCCAGACAGTTGAAAAAATACTAAACGAGGCCTAAATTAGGTCATTTTCTCATGTTTTGATTTTTTCATTTTATAGCATGAAAAATATTATGTTTTTAAAACCGAAAAGAGGGTTAGATAGAAATGGGTTTGTTTAGTAGAAAACCAGTTTTTTGTGCCGTTTGTAACAAGGAGCTCAAACACAAACATAAACCAAAAAAAGAATGGAACATCAATGGACGTCTCTGTGGAGATTGTCACGTCGATAAGATGCAAGAATTCTATGAAGCCAAAGTTAGGCAGCCTTGTGTAAATTGTGGCATCATAAAAAAAATTTCCGATTTATGGGAACCACGTTGGCAGTGGGATATGGAAGGATTGTTGTGTAAGGAATGTTTTGACAAAAAAGAAGAAGAATTTGTTAGAAGAAAGAATTTTTGTAGTTTATGTGGAACAAAATTAGGATTTGTAAGGTATAATACAAAAAGTAGATGGAAAGTTGAAGGTCAGCTTTGTAAAAATTGTTGGGATTCTGAAAAAGCAAAACATGGATAGATAATGAAATTTTTTAAAAAGTTTGAATGTGAAAAATGTAATAGAAAATTTTCACAGCAGGAAGAATTAATGCAACATCTTCAAGTTTTTCATTACAAAGATCTTCCCTATGATTGTAAAGAATGTAACGAGTATTTTTCTAGTATGCAAGAAATGCGTACGCATTTACAAAGAAAACATAGTTACAAAAAAGATAGGTGATATCAGATGGCTTTTATTGATTTAACAATTGGAGGACGCACTTTAGTAAAAACCCTAAACCCACAAATGCATTTTATTTCTGGCAATCGGCTTAGTTCAGTATTGGTAACAATGGTAGCACATCTCAAACAAGAGTAGAGAACATCAAATTTTTCACTCTGAATATTTTCCTCTGGAGTTGGAGTTTCTGCTTCAGAGTTTTCTTCTGGCATAGTGTTATCAAAAATCCCTATAATTTAAGGCTAACAAAAATCACTTTAGTAAAAGTTCGATATAAACGTCATCAGGAATTTTTAGTCTCATTAGTTGTCTGATGGCCTTATCATCGGCGTTAATGTCAATCAATCTTCGATGCATTCTCATTTCCCATTTTTCATAAGTTTCTGTACCACTTCCACAAGGAGATTTTCTGGTTGCGATGTGAAGTTTTTTCACAGGGAGGGGTATTGGACCCTTGATTTTGACTCCAGTTTTTTTTCCAATACCCATAATTTCAGCACAAACGTCATCCAATTTACGGAGATTAATGCTGGTGAGTTTAATTCGAGCAGATTGAGCCATCTACCCTTGCCTAGGCTTTATGTTTTTCAGTAATTTCTTTTACAATTCCTGCAGCAATTGTTGCGCCCATATCTCTCAACGCAAATCTTCCTAGCTCAGGAAAGTCTTGAAAAGTTTCAATACATGTTGGTTTTACTGGTCTGATCCTAACTATTGCGGAATCGCCAACTTTGAGGAATTTTGGATTTTCTTCCTCAACAGCGCCGGATGCAGGATTAATTTTTGCTTCAAATGCTGTGATAGTTGCTGCCACTTGTGAAGTATGGCAATGCATAACTGGGGTATACCCAGGAGCAATAGCAGTTGGATGGTGAATAACAATAATTTGTGCTTTGAATTCTTTAGCAACTGTAGGTGGAGAATTTGGTGTTCCCAAAACATCGCCTCTTTTGATATCTTTCTTTTCAATACCTCTTAGATTGAATCCAATGTTATCGCCAGCTTCTGCAGATGGCATTTCTTGGTGATGAGTTTCTATTGTTTTAATTTCTCCAGTTGCTCCGGAAGGCATTACAACAATTTTATCTCCAGGCTTCATTGTTCCAGTTTCAACACGACCTACAGGAACTGTTCCAACACCAGTAATAGAATAAACATCTTGAATTGGTATACGGAGTGGTTTTCCTGTTGGTTTTTCTGGAAGTGTAAAGTCATCAAATGTTTCAAGTAAGGTTTTGCCAGTCCACCAAGGCATGTTTTCAGATTTTTTAACTAGATTATCACCTATCCAACCAGAAACTGGAATGATTGGAACTGAATCCACCTTGTATCCAACTGATTTGATGAGTTTTTCACCCTTTTCTTTAGCTGATTTGAATGCGTCTTCAGAATACTTGCTAGTATCCATCTTGTTAATTGCAATAATTAATTGGTTAACACCTAATGTCTTTAACAAAAATGCGTGCTCTCTAGCTTGGCCCCCTGGAGCAACAGCAGTGTCAGTTTCACCTTCTTTAGCAGAAAGTACCAAAACTGCACAATCGGCTTCAGAAGCACCGGTAATCATGTTTTTGACAAAGTCACGATGTCCAGGAGCGTCAATTAATGTGAAAAAGTATTTTGGGGTTTCAAATTTTTGAAAAGCGAGATCGATTGTAATACCTCTTTCTCTTTCATCTTTAATGTTGTCCAAAACCCATGCGTACTTGAAGGTGTCACCCTTTCCCGTTTTTTCTGATTCTTCAGCATGTTGAGCAATAGTTCTTTCATCTATTACACCCAAATCCATAAGGAAATGACCCATGGTTGTAGACTTTCCATTATCAATATGACCAGTAATTATCAAGTTCAAGTGGGGTTTATCTGCCATATCGAACTCGTAGTGAAAGGGGATTTATTACCTTTCCGCTTTTTTTAAAAAACTTTGAGCTTTTTTCAATTTTTTTAGGATCGATTTTTTTGAGAAATTACACATAAATCAAAGATGTTATTGACAGAATTAGTGAAAATTACTGTTTCTGTGATCAAGGCAGATGTTGGAGGAGTTGG
>JAEHKQ010000169.1 GCA_016838795.1 Nitrosopumilales archaeon | reverse complement strand
GTAATTGAATCAAGAATTTCTTGAATTACTCTGATGCTAGCTGTTCGTGCTACACCACCTGCTTTTCTTACATCAGATGGAAGTTTATCTAAAACCATAACAGATACTGCTCCAGCATCTTCTGCGATTTGAGCCTGTTCAACAGTTGTAACATCCATAATTACACCGTTTTTTAACATATGGGGAAAGCCACGTTTCAAAGTTGATGTGCCACGGATTATGGAATTGGATTCTATTTTTTCATTTATGATACCTTTTGCAGAGTTAATGTCGCCGGAAAGAGGAATCATGATACTAACCAATCTCTTGGCTATTTATTCTATTAATTGCTCAATTATACGGTCTAATTCTGATTCAACCATAGTAATGATTGGTGGAACAAATTTTTCAGTAGCATTTTGTTCGGGCCAGTGAATTTGATTTACTACACCATTCAAAGTTATTTTGAGAGAAGATTTCTGATATTCATTGACATCATCTATAATTGGAAATGATTCATTAGGAATGGAAATAAATCCAGTTTCTTTAATAAGTGCTCTTAGTTTTTTCATTGTTTCATCATCTAGATCAGAAAGCTTATCTGGTTTAGTAATTCCATCCTCTGTAACAGTATATCTAAGATCTCCATCATTTTTTACAAGTAATATTTCACTTTTCTGAGCAACCAGTCTTTCTGTTACGCCAAAGGAAATTTTTTTGAGTTGATGTTTTGTGTATTCTAATTCAATAACATCATCAGGATTAATAGCAGAAAATGGAATTTCTGATTTTGTAATTAATGGTACAGCAATTAACAGTGCAAGAATTGCTGGAATTGCGCCTACGGCAATGATAATTGGTTTAACCATGATTAACCTTAATTAATTTCAAATCTCTTTAATTGCAAATAAATCTTGATAAAAATAACTTAAAATTCAACGATTTTTTCTCTTTGTTTGTGGGGTCGTAGCCTAGCCTGGTAGGGCGACAGTGTATAAGATCACCGCTAAGGGCTCCAGAGGTTAAACTAAGCTACTGATGAAAAGATGATGTGAGTTTGGAGCTGTAGTGACCCGTAGGTCGCCGGTTCGATTCCGGTCGGCCCCACGTTAAATATAATTTTAAAAATCAATTTTTTTTGTTACGTAGAACATTAAGAGCAGAGCCCATTCGGAACCACTCAATCTGGAATTTATTATAAGAATGTTTAAGCAAGATTTCTACACTAGTTCCATCTTGATGTGTAATTCTGCATTGTACAGGTTTTGTAGGTTCAAAGTCTTTTAATCCTACAATGCTGAGTCTATCATTTTCTTCAATTTTATCATAATCATTTGGATTTTCAAATGTTAATGCGAGGATTCCTTGTTTTTTCAAATTTGTTTCATGAATTCTAGCAAAACTCTTTACAATAACAGCAGCACAGCCCAGATATCTAGGAGTCATTGCAGCATGTTCTCTACTGCTTCCTTCTCCATAGTTGTTGTCCCCAATTATTATCCAACGAATTTCTTTTTGCTTGTATTGTCTGGCAATTTGTGGACAAGATTCAATTTCATTGGTCAAAATGTTCTTGGCTTTTCCTACTTGATCATTATATGCGTTAACAGCTCCAAGCAATAGATTATCACTAAGATTATCTAAATGACCCCTATACGAAAGCCATGCACCTGCTGGAGAGATATGATCTGTTGTACATTTTCCTTTTGCCTTTATCAAAATTGGTAGTTCGTCAAGATCTTTTCCGTCCCAGGGTGGAAATGATTCAAGAAGTTGTAGCCTCTTGCTATTTTTATCAATGATAATGTCAACGCTTTCTGGATTTTTTGATGGTGACACATAGACATTTTCTGCTATCTTGAATCCTTTATCTGGTACATCGGGTGATTTTTGTGGAGGTTTTAATTTGAATTTTGAACCATCTGCTGCAGTGAGTGAATCAGTAAGTGGATTAAAAGAAAGATTTCCGCCCAGAGCTAAAGCTATTATCATTTCAGGACTTGCAATGAAGTTCATTGTTTCTCTTCTTCCATCATTACGACCAGGAAAATTTCTGTTAAATGAAGTTACTATAGTGTTAGCTTGACCATCTTTCAATTCTGGCCTCGTCCATTGTCCAATGCATGGACCACATGCATTTGCAAGAACTGTTGCACCAATGTCTTTTAGTGATTGCATTTGTCCGTCTCTTTCTATGGTTGCACGAATTTGTTCAGACCCAGGAGTGATAAGTAATGGAATCTTAGCCTTAATTCCATTTGCTTTTGCTTGTTCTGCAAGACTCGCAACTCTTGACATATCCTCGTATGAGGAATTAGTACAGCTTCCTATCAGAGCAACCGAAATCTCATCTAAATATTGATTATTTTTTACATCTGATGAAAGCTGAGAAATTGGTCTAGCTAAATCTGGAGTATGTGGGCCGGCAATGTGTGGTTCAAGAGTTGAAAGATTAATCTCAATCACCTTATCAAAATATTTTCCCGGATTTTGTTCAATTTCTGGATCTGAAACAAGCAAATCTTTGTTTTGATTTGCAATATCTGCTATTTTTTCACGATTTGTGTATCGAAGAAATGTTTCCATTCTTTCATCATATGGAAAAATAGAACAGGTAGCGCCTACTTCAGCTCCCATGTTTGTAATTGTGGCCTTGCCAGTACAGCTAATTGTTTTTGTTCCT
>JAEHKQ010000168.1 GCA_016838795.1 Nitrosopumilales archaeon | reverse complement strand
GAATGCTATTGTTCATGCAAACTCTTGCGATGTGATGATTATTGCTGGGACGTCATTGGTTGTTTCTCCTGCTAATACACTTCCAATTTATGCAAAACAGAATAATGCATTCCTAATTGAAGTAAATCCTGAAAAAACAATTATGTCATCAGATATGGATTTATCAATACAAACAACATCAGCCAAAGCTTTGCCCGAACTAATTTCTATTTTTAATTAATTTTATAATTAAGATTGTGAGAACACACCATTAATTATAGTGTTAGGAGTGTCAACTGGATTAAACACGGATGACACAATTGTTCCATAGTCTTCATGCTCTACAATCATATCAATAAAGTAAGAAGTTTTTATTGCATCGTTTACAGATGCTTCAAACATAGAAGAATAAAATGTTCCTATGAAAAGATCTTTTTCAGTTGTCCTTAAAATTACTGTGACGCTTATTGTTTTGCCGGAAGTATCTTCATACTGAAGCATAACACTATCATCAGATTGTTGACTAGTTTTAAGAGACAGTGTTTCAAATGTTTGTGTAGTCTGAGTTTTAGTTACAATGGTTGTGGGGGATGAAGCACTGATTGAGGTTGGATTTGTTTCTTTAGAAGATGATATTGCAGCATGTCGTTCTGTTGATTCTGAATTTGCTTCTTGAGAATCTCCTAGGATTCCACCAAAAGAGATCACTTGTAGTGCTGATTCACCTAAATCTTTTACACCTTCAGATAATTGTTCAGCTGAACTTTCAGCAAAATCATTGATATCATCACTTACTGTTTTCATGCCAGCGCCAATTGTTTCTGTTGTTTGTATAGTGCTATCTTTCATTTGATTCAAATCTTTTTTTGCAGAATCAAAAATGTTTGTAGAAAATTCCGGCAATAATTGATTAATTTCATTTGAAAAAATTATCCCGCCACCAAGTAGGACGGCCCCAATTATTACTAGTTTAATCATCATATTTGTGAATTAGAAAATTGTCATTTTATCCCTAGACTAAAAAAATTGATTTTATCAACTTGAAATTTCTTAACATTTCATGAGTAACCAAAATTATTCTGCCCCTGAGTCAGCCAGTCAATTATCTCTTCGATGGTATTAGAAGTTAGAATTATCTTGATTGGACCAAGAGGTGACTCATCTGCTTCATCACATAAAACCACTGAATCTGCTAAAGCAGCCTGTTTATTCAGATAAAACCATGTTGTGTTTTCTCTCAAATTCTTATTCATAAATCGCCTATAGATCCGTTGTGAACCATGAGAATGGATTGTTTCATAGATGTTACTCAAACTTTCAAGGTTTTGTGAAGTTGCTTTTAATGAAGTACTATCTACTTGAATTTCTATATCGGTTAATACATTGGAAACAGCTTGTTTAACTTTAGATGGATCCTCTGATGGATTAATAGAACAATATGCCTCTATTTGACAATCAAAGTCAGGAATCTTCAATTACTCTTTCCAGCTTTGAATAACTTGGTACGCAGCTTCAATTAATTCGTCCTTTGTTAATTCATTATTTGAAATACTTTCATCTGCCGATTCAATGGATTTTCCTACTCCAACACTGAGCTCGCGGTTGTCTCTTTCTTCAAAAATTTCTCTACTTTTTGGGTCATCGGATCTTCCACGATCATGTAGAAATGTAAAACGTGTGTCAGTTGATGCAAGAATCGAAAGAAGTTTTACATTTGCTGATTTTTTTAGGACTTTAATTTCATCATTTGATCTAATACCATCAATTACAATAACATTAGAATTGGAATTTTCAATGGATGGCTTGATCAATTCAGCAACTGCCCCAGGTCCATTTTTTTCTCGTAATTCTAGCATTAGCTTGCCGAGATTTTGACTTGTTGGTTCAAGATTTCTTTTTTCCGCTTCTGCCCTTACTGCGTCACCCATGTTGATGATTTCAAATCCTTTTTCTTTCAAACCATTTGCAATTGTAGATTTACCGGCACCTGGCATTCCAGTGAGACAAACTATTAACTTTGACAAGTTCGTTGATGATTCTGAAATGGGGTCTATGAAGTTACCGGAAATCATTATAAAGATAATATCTAAAATGTTGTGTTGCGAACTTTTGTAGCTGCTGAAATAAACAATAAAGAATTGTTAGACTCTATTAAAAAAACACAGTCAGAACTTGACCTTAGAGCAAAACCAATCAATCCTGAAAACATGCACTTTACTTTGCTGTTTCTTGGAGAGATCTCAGAACAGATTGCCTACAAAGTTCAAGATTCATTGAATAAAATTGAATTTTCGGAATTTGATGTCTCTTTTAGGGGAATTGGTGCATTTCCAAAGGCAAGAGCCCCAAGAATTGTATGGATAGACACGGATGAGGAAGGAGGCAAACAACTTTGTGATCTAGCCATTCAGGTGCAAAATGCTTTGTCTCCCTTAGGATTTCATAGTGACAAACCGTTTCGGGCTCATATCACTATCTTTAGAATTAAAAAACAGATTGGAAACATTTCAGACAAGTTGGAAAGGTTTAGTTCAAAATCATTTGGAGTTCAAAAGATATCTGAGATAAAACTCAAGCGTAGTATTCTAACACCGGAAGG
>JAEHKQ010000167.1 GCA_016838795.1 Nitrosopumilales archaeon | reverse complement strand
TGTGGAATTGAAGAAATCATAAATATAATTATGAATATGAAAAATATTTTTTGCAAAAACCATCTATTCCAAAATCACTTTATTCATTTTTACTTCTTCAAGTGGACAATCATTATCATCTCGTGGCAAATTTACTATCTTGTCAGCCACATCAATTCCCTCAATCACTTCACCAAACGCAGTGTATTGACCATCAAGAAATTTACTATCAGTAGTTACAATGAAAAACTGTGAACCAGCACTATCAGGATCCATTCCCCTTGCCATAGAAACTACCCCTCTAAAATGAGATTTGGAATTAAATTCGGCCTTAAGATTGTATCCTGGATTTCCTAACCCCCATTTGCTTTTGTCAGGATTTTTGGTATTTGGATCACCACCTTGAATCATAAAACCTGGTATAGCCCTATGAAAAAGCGTTCCATCGTAAAACCCGGACTTTGATAATTTTTCAAAATTACGAACGGTCTCTGGTGCTATATCTGGGAGTAGACGAAACATTATCTTACCAAGATTAGTTTCTATAGTAATATTCGTCAACCTTATCCTGCTTTCTTTAATCATAATATAGTCTTTACAGACTTGAAAATGTACGAAACTCGTAAAAAATATGAATTTTTTATATATTATGAAAAACAAACCCAAATTACTATAAGTACAAGTAATTATGATTTACTAAATACCATATTATAATTATCTAATTTTAAATTTTTTGTTTATGGAGAAATTTTTAATATATTCTTTTTTGTAATTTTAAACCGGACTTATTTTTAACAAGAATATATTCACTATATCTTTTAAACGAAAATTGTCATAGAAAGTAATAGTCTTATATAGAACAAATAAAATTTACAAATTGTGAATCGTACAAATCAAAGCACAGTCATAAAAGAAGCAATTAATTCCTATCTTGACAAGGGGCTAACCGATAAACAAGACATTTATTCAAAAGTTGTCAATGATTTGGGTGTACCTAGACCAACCGTCAGAAGGGTTGCACGAGATCTAAGAAATGAACTGCTTGAAAAAATTAGCATTTTACAATCTGAGGCCATAAAGTCTTCAGAACCCTCTCTAGAAAAAGACTAGAACAATTTTAGACTCTTTTTCTTTTTAATTCTTAATATCAAAATTAGATTTTAGCACTAATGTTATATGGAAGAATTCTTTCATGTTAAACATGGGTTATTTCCATAACCACTTGGCCACCGTGGTTTGTGGTATTTTTGCAGCAGTTTTGAGCCTATTATGGGTTATAATGACGCCAATGTTTCCGGTACTTGGTATTGTTTTCCTGATGGCTGTTCCAATAACATGGTTTCTTGTTTTCATTTGTTGGATTGCTCAAAAAAGCAATGATTGGATGATGGAATATCATGGAAACACTAGACCAGTTTCCACATCTGATGGGAAACCTACATAATCTAAATTTAAGTTTCTGCCAGAAAAATAAAATAATTATCAACGAGAACTAGTCATTACAACATTTACATTGTATTCCTTCTTCATGATTTCTTTTACAGTCAGGACAACTAACTGCTCCACCAAAATGACATTTGCAAGAACAAGGATCAGAGTCCATTTCTATACAGTATAATTTCTTCGACATCTTAATAAATAACTAATGAATCAAAATTTTTAGTGAAACATTTAAATAAATTTGGAAGAAGTTTTTTAAAAAACAACAAAAAAGGTAACTATAATGAATAAGATAACAATGCTTTCGGCAAATGGAATAATTACTATTATGATTATCTCAGTATTTTCTGCTTCGTTTGCTGATGAACTACCTTCTGATTCCCAAATAATTCCTCTTGATGGAAACATTGGAATTGAAAAAACAGTTCTAACACTTTCGGTTCCTGATAATAATGATCTTCCTTGGGCATTTGTAGAGGGTAAAATATCAAACCCAGTACTTGGTTATCCAGTGATTATCCAAATTTATGACAATGATGATCAAGTTATTGGAAATAATGTTGGTGCAGTTCATTTTGCTCAGACCGATGTAAATGAGGATGGAACTTTTGAATACAAATTCAGGATTAAAGATTTCAATGGTGAAAGTTTTACTAATCTCTTTGAAGGTGATTATACCGTTAAAATATTCAAAGTAGTTTACTTGTTTCCTAATTTGAGCTCAACTTAGAAGCCATAGCCAAGGTTTCATCAACTAGCTCACCAAGCCTTTTTTTAATATCTTCATTTGTAATTTGGCCATCTTTAGTCATGTCCGCAGTCATAAAAACAGCCTTGGGGTTAGTTATTACTCTAAAGTATGTCATTAGCTGATTTAGAATGGTTTGAACATCAATAAAACCAATATCTCCAGAAGCCAAAATTGCAAGTCCAGCAGTTTTCCCAGCAGTTTTTTTGTAATTGATATATTCAAACAAATTTTTCAAGGCAGAACTAAACAAGGAATTGTAAATAGGCGTTCCAATTAACCAAACATCAGCTTCAGTAATATCACTTGTAGCTTGTTTTGTGGTATCATTATACTCTCCATCTGGTCCATGATAGTAGTCTATACCACCTTCTGAAAGATTTATGAATTTTGTATTTTCATTTTTTGATTTAGCATATTCAAAAACATATTTCATCATTATTTGAGTAACTGAAGTCTTACGTGGACTACCAGAAATAACGATGACCTTCATAAAGTGCTTCAAATTTTTAATATATTTAAACCAAAACTATTTTGAAATTTTTGGAATTTTCTAAACGGGCTTGGAGGGCTTCGATCCCTCGACCTGTAACTTAGGAGGTTACCGCGCTATCCATGTTTCGCGTTATTCTATAACTCTGCGCCACAAGCCCAGCAAAAAACATGCAAGTAATTATTTAAGCGTAATCAATATTTGTTCTAATCAACTCTTCAATTTTATTCCAATCAGAATTTTGTTTTTGATTCCATTTCTCATAATACACCACATCTTTTAGATCCAGCCTAGGAAGCCATCCTGCAGTTTCAAGATCAGGTTTTTTAGCAAATTGTTCTACATAACCTAAGCACAAGTAAGCAATAGGAGTGACATGTTCAGGAAGATCAAGAACTCGTTTTAGAACATCATTTGAAAGAATACTTACCCAACCAACTCCAATTCCCTCAGTTCTTGAAGCAAGCCATAGATTTTGAACAGCACAACAAACACTGTAAATTCCTGTCTCAGGAATGGTTGTTCTACCTATAACAAAAGGCCCAAATTTCGATGGATCATATGTTACACAAATGTTTACTGGCGCATCAATAATTCCCTCAAGTTTGAAAGAAAGATATTTTGATCTTCGGGACTCTTCAACTAATTTAGCTGAGTATTCTCTTTCTTTTTCAAAAGATTCTTTAATTTTCTTTTTAGTTTCATTATCTTTAATTAAAATAAAATTCCAGGGTTGAGAAAATCCAACCGAAGGAGCATGGTGAGCTGCTTTTAAAATCTTCATAATGATTTCTTCATCAATTGGTCTTGATGTAAAATGTGACCTTACATCACGTCTGGAAAATATTGCCTTGTAAAATCCACCTTTTTCCTCCTCGGAAAATTCTTCATTCATATTTTATCACCCATATCGCCACTTTTAATCATCTTTTCTTTTGTTAAACGTTAATAATATCTGCACAAAGTTTTGTACCTCAATGGGCCGGTAGTCCAGTTGGTTAAGATACCGCCTCGACACGGCGGTGATCGAGAGTTCGAATCTCTCTCGGCCCACCATTCCATTGATAAATTAATTTGAATTTTGAATTAATAGAGATGACTGGAATTCTTTTTCCACCAAACTCCAAGCATTTTCTACTGTAATAATTCCCTCAGCGCTAAACTCAACATTTTCTCCATTAACTATTGTTTGATAAATATTGAAATCTACTTTAGAACGAAAAAGCTGAAAAAAGTTTTTCAAAGGAATTTCAGCACCAGGATAAAATGCAGCTCTTCCTGGCATAGCAATATCTACTGTAGAATAAGAGGTAGCTCCTAATTTTACTCCATCAGCATAAAGATCATAACTAATTATGGGAACAGTGAAGGTTTTTTCGCTTGGATTTTTTACAAGGAAAGTGATTTGTAGTTTAGCACTATTTTCTACAGTGTCAACAAAAATAACTTCTATGTTCTGTAATTCAACCTCGGCCATTGCAAGTTGGGGATTATCGAGACTAGCATACCATACAAAACCTCCCATCATTGCGAACAGCCCTGCAATTGCAACATAAATAACCATTTTGCTTTGAAGACCCAAATCAAAGTATCACAATTTATACAACTAAAAAACGTTGTTAGGATCCAAATACATAATATTTGATTTAATAAAACATGTGACATGAGCATGGAACAAGCAATTATTACTTGGATTCATCTTGTCTCTGCAGCAGTTTGGGTAGGCGGTTCTCTATTTTTTGGTGCTGTTTTGGCTCCAGTTCTAAGAAAAATGTCAATGTCGTTAGAAGAAAGAATTCAATTTATGATCAAAGTTGGGCGACGTTTCAACAAAATAGCTATTCCCTCATTAATTATTTTAATAGTCACTGGTGTTTACAAATCACATCCATTTTTTACGAAACCAGAACTTTTACTTTCTAGTGATTATGGTTATTTATTACTCATAAAGATCCTCCTTGTAATAGCTTTAATCATTACATTTGCAATTCACGTTAGAATCATTAGGAAAGAAGTCGAAGAAAAAATAATGTCAAAAGAAATGACTGAAACACAAATACAAAAACTACGAAAAAAAATCATTATACTTGGTGAAATAATCGTAATTATTTCTGTAGCAGTTTTGTTCTTTGCAGCACTATTAGATTCAGGTGTATGATTCTAATGAATGGTCTTTTAATTGGTAGATTTCAACCATTTCATTTGGGTCATCTTGAAGCTTTCCACTTTGCATTATCTAAAGTGGAAAATTTATGGATTGGAATAGGTAGTTCAAATAAACTAAACCAAAAACAAAATCCATTTTCTGCTGATGAAAGAAAGGAAATGATTCTATCTTCGATTGAGGAATCTATTTCAGATAGGATTAAAATTTTCTTTATCCCTGATCTTGAAAATCATGAAAAATGGATTGAAAATATAGATACAATTGTTCCAAAGTTTGATATTGTTTTTTCTAATGATGAATTGATTCAATACCTGTATTCTAAGCGTAATACCAACGTTATTTCAGTTCCATTCAAGGAAAGAGATACTTTGTCAGGAACTAATATTCGCGATAAAATAAAATCCGATCAAAAGTGGGAACATTTAGTTCCAGATGGAACCAAAAAAGTTCTTCAAAAAATTAGTGTCAACGATCGTTTGAAGAGTCTGTAATTATAAATAAAGCCCACAAAGAAGTTTGCCAGGCGAAATTATTTGGAATATCTAGCTATGCTTCCAGGCCCAACGAACGTTCCTGAACGAGTTATGCGAGCAATGATGACCCATATTATTAATCATAGAAGTGATGATTTTGTAGAATTATACACTGAGGTTATTGAAAAAACCCAACAAGTTTTTCAAACACAGAACGATGTTGTTGCATTATCCTCATCTGGAACAGGAGCAGTAGAAGCATCCGTTATTAATATAATTAAAAAGGGCGATAAAGTAATCATTCCAGTTAACGGTGAATTTAGTAGCAGACTTTCTCAAATGATTGAATGGCAAGGTGCAAATGTGGTTAAACTTGAAACCCCTCCAGGCCAAAATGCAACTTTTGATCAAGTTAAAGAAGCGTTTGATAACAACAAAGATGTCAAAGCATTCTATGTAGTTCATAATGAAACATCTACTGGTACTATGGTAAATTATCTTGACAAAATTCCTGATCTGATATCGCGAAATGATGCATTTTATGTTGTAGATTCTGTTTCTATTCTAGGTGGAATAGAACTACCCGTAGATAAATGGAATGTTGATGTTTGTATGGCAGGTTCACAAAAGGCATTAGCTGCACCGCCAGGCATATCTCCAATTTCAATTAGTCCAAGAGCAAAAGAATACATGATAGAAAATCCGCCACCTACAATGTATTTCAATTTAGCGAGATACTTCAAGTACTATGAAGAATCCAAACACACCCCATTTACTCCTGCTTTACCATTATTGTACGCATACAGGGAAGCACTAAGAATAATTCTAGAAGAAGGACTAGAAGCCAGATTTAAGCGACATAAAATTTGTTCAGATGCTTTGTATGCAGGATTAAGCTCTATTGGTTTTACACCATTTGCAAAAGAAGAAGAAGATCGTTCTATCACAATCATTGCTTTGAATTATCTTGAAGGACTTGAGGATAAAACGTTTAGAAATACACTAGCACAAAAATTCAGAGTTTTAGTTGCTGGTGGTTTTGGTAACTTGAAAGGAAAAGTTTTCAGAGTTGGTTGTATGGGAGAAGTACATCGATATCATGTTATGCGAACTATTTCAGCGATTTCTTCAACTCTTGCTATGATGGGTTACAAAACAAATGCGCAAGAAGGATTAAAAATTGCTGAAGAAAAACTTGAAGCTCTCTAAATTCATGTTAACTTAATATTAGGAAATTCGAAAGCGAGTACAATGACTTTCAGCAAAAACTCGTTAATTTTAGTGGATTACACTGTAAAAGTAAAGGGCACTCAAGAAGTTTTTGAAACTACAATTGAAGATGAAGCAAAAAAACACTCCATTCACGATCCTGACATAAAATATCAACCAAAATTAGTTTCTGTCGGTGAGTCATGGGTTCTAAAAGGACTGGATGAAGCTTTAGCTAAAACAAGTGTTGGTGATAAATTAACAGTTGAAGTAACACCAGACAAAGGATTTGGTGAAAGAGACTCAGGAAAAGTCCGTATGATTCCATTACGAAAACTTGGTGAAGATGCTGAGAAAGTTTCTGTTGGCGATACAATTGAAATAGATAACAAAAAAGGAATCATACGTTATATCGGTTCTGGTAGAGTACGAGTTGATTATAATCATAGATTTGCTGGGAAAACACTTCTTTATGACGTTAATGTTGTAAAATCTCTAGAAACAGATGATGATAAAATTTTTGGAATTTTAAAAAAACACATCCCTGTTGAAGATTCAAAACTTGTGTTCAAAAAGAGCGGTAATTCTGTTGATATTACCATTCCAGAAGAAATTTTTCGCGCAGATGGCCTACAAGTAATGAAACATTTTATTCAAATGGACCTCTTCAAATTTATTCAAAACCTAGAAAAAGTGAACTATATTGAAACTCATCTGAATAAACAGAAAGAAAAACCAAAAGAACAAACAAAAACTGAAACTAAAAAAGAAGAAAAACCAGTAGAACAAAAAACTGTTTAACTAAATTACTTTAGTACTTTCTGCTAAATCACGTGCTTTTTTACTAGTCATTTTAATTTTTTTTAGAATCGTGTATCGCTCTGGTCTCAAGTCCTGAGCAATTGTTAGTGCTTTAACAACTAGATCAGGCTTTAATCCGATTTGTTTCGCCGTCGTTGGTGCACCTACATTTTTTAATGTACTTTGAATTTTTTTCCAATCCTGCCCTTGAAGTTTTGCCATCATTATAGATCCTATACCACATTTCTCTCCGTGTAGTCCAACATCAGGGGCTAATTTATCAAGTGCATGTGAAAAAAGGTGTTCCGCACCTGAACATGGTCTACTGCTTCCAGCTATACATGATGCCACTCCAGCACTAATCAAAGCCTCAACAATAAATCTAGGATTGAGGCCTTTTTTTGCAAATGTTTTGGAATTTTCCATTATAACCTTTGCACTAAGTAAAGCCAAGCTAGCAGCATATCTTCCATAATATTCTCCAGTTTTGTCTCTGCCTAACTCCCAATCCCTTACCGCAATAATGTTTGCAATCAAATCACCACAACCACTTGCAAGAAGTTTTTTGGGGGCAGTTTTGATTATATCAATATCAACAAAGACACCTAATGGCGCAGAAGCAACGATAGAGTAAGGCTTGTCACTCTTTATAGAAACAAAAGGACTTGCTATTCCATCATGCGATGCAGCAGTCGGAATGCTGGCAAAAGGTTTTGACAAGTTGAATGCAATCATCTTGCCAGCATCAACTGCTCTACCACCACCGATTCCTGCGATTAAATCGCTTTTGTCCTTCTTGACAATACATTCTAATTCATTGAACGACTTTATTTCATTATCAAATACTGAATGCCATACAAATTGAATTTTTTTTGATTTTAATGCGTTATCGATTTTTCTCTGAACTTTTTTTCTTACATTCACTCCTGAAATCAAAGAAACTTTTTTTGGTTTAGCTAAATCAGTGAGAAACTTTCCAATATCACCAATATTTTTCTGTCCAATTACAATTAGCCTCGGCAATTCCATCGTGTGCGATAGCATACGACCTTGATTTTTTGTCATTATTTATGATTTCACAGGAACAAAAAGTTATTTAAAAGGGTGTCACGCATTTTATAATATCTCTACAGGTGTAATTTTTGTCAAATAATATTGAAGAAAAGATACTACGTGGAACGACCACTATAGGCCTCAAAGCCAAAGATGGAGTTGTCTTATGTGCAGACATGAGAGCTAGTGCTGGTTATTTCATTGCTAATAACAATACTATGAAAATTCAAAAGATTGATGATCATGCTGGTATGACGATGGCTGGCGGTGTAGCTGATGCACAAAACATCACAGACATTTTACGTTATCATGCTAACATTCACCGAATTCAAAAACAAGAACCAATTCCAATTAAATCATTAACAAGACTTACATCACTAATCTTTCACCAGAATAGGGGCTATCCATTCATTGCAGACATTCTTGTTGGTGGTTATGATAACGATGGACCAGCATTATTCAACATTGATATGTTTGGTTCAGTAGAAGAAAAAACCTATGTTACAACTGGTAGTGGCTCTCCGGTGGCATATGGTTTGTTAGAAGAAGAATTTCGTGAAGAACTCACAGTAGAGGAAGCAAAAGTAATAGCTATCCGTGCAGTAAAAGCAGCTATTATAAGAAATATTGGTACGGGAGATGGAATCAACGTATCAATAATTGATAAAAATGGATTCCGGCTCTTGAACAAAGAACAAAAGAAAGCAATTATTGCGCTATAGTGATTTAATGCAAAGAAAACAGCAACAGAAGGAATTACCTCAGAGTCAAAACATAATGACAATCATACTGGAAAGTATTCCCAAAGAGGCAAGTGTTACTAAGATAGAATACGAAGGACCACGAATTGCATTGTATACTAAATCTCCTCGTTATCTGATGGAGAATAATGAAATAATTTCTAATCTTGTTAACGTAATTAAAAAAAGAATTGTAGTTAGGACCGATGAATCAATTAGAAAGTCAGAAGAAGACGCAAGACAAATTCTTACTCAAATGATTCCAAAGGACGCAAATCTACAAAATACATTCTTTGATACTGCTACTGGCGAAGTTTCTGTTGAAGCAAAGAGACCATGGCTACTTCAAAGAAATGCACAAGAATTCAATCATATCGAAGTTACAGAAAAAACTGGATGGAAATTAAGAATAAGAAAGGCAACTACAAATCCATCAAGTACAATTCAAATGATCAACTATAATCTCAAAGTTTCTTCAGTAGAAAGGAGTAAACAGCTAAGACAGATCGGAGATGAGATCTTTAGGCCTAAACTAGCACAAAAATCCGAAGTTTCTTTATTAACACTAGGAGGATTTGGTCAAGTTGGCCGTTCCTGTATGTTGTTAACAACAGGAGAAAGCAAGATTTTGATCGACTGTGGTATAAACCCAGGAGCTCGTAGCCCATTGGAATCATATCCAAGATTGGATTGGCTAGGTTTCACACTTGATGATCTTGATGCAGTAGTGATTGGCCATGCACATCTTGATCATACTGGATTTTTGCCAGTTCTGTGCAAGTATGGCTACAAAG
>JAEHKQ010000166.1 GCA_016838795.1 Nitrosopumilales archaeon | reverse complement strand
TACATCATGATTACTATCAGCGAAATAGTATTGAGTCCATTTTTGGAATTATTTGAGAATAAAATTGTGGGAATCTTACTTGCAGATGGTTTAGGAATTGGGGGGGTGATTTTTTTCACTATGATTAATTGGACATTACTTTTAACACAAAGAAAATTGAAATTAGTTAGACCCAAACTATGGCGATTTTAAATTGAATGTTCTGGGGGAGATGAAATTAGAGGTAAGAAATATGATCACAAATCACCCTGCACATGATTTTGACCATATAATGCGTGTCTACAACACTGCTGAAAAGCTAGCAAAAAAAGAAAAAGCCAATAAAAAACTTGTTTTGTGTGCAGCGTTATTACATGATATTATCCAATTCCCAAAATCTGACAAAAGATCAAAACAATCATCTATTAAAAGCTCAATTAAAGCAAAAAAATTTCTACAAAAATTCGATTTAACAGATATTGAAATTAAAATTATAACTGAAGCAATTCATGATCATAGCTTTTCACAAAATAGAATACCTTCTACTTTAGAAGGCAAAATTCTACAAGATGCAGATAGGCTTGATGCAATAGGCGCTATTGGAATTGCAAGGGCTTTTGCTGTAGGCGGTTCTGAACATCGGCCTTTTTATAACAAATCTGATCCTTTTTGTTCTAAAAGAAAACCCAACGATAAAAAATGGACACTAGACCATTTTTACAAAAAACTTTTGAAACTTGAAAAATTAATGAATACAAAATCTGCAAAAGCTGAGGCAAAAAGAAGAACAAAAATCCTTCAAAACTATCTTACTAATCTAAAAAAGGAAATTCAATAGAGAAAATTATAGCTTAATTCCTAAATTGCGAGATTTAACTATTATTCGGTAGCTTGTTTGATCAATTCAGTAATTTGTTTGGTTTTTGCTTGAGGCAGTTCTGATATTCCACCAGTCAAACTTTCAGTTACAATGCCTTTGTCCGCAAGTATCTTAACAGCCCTCAACGAGGTATTTCCAGCCATGCAAACCAGCAACGATTTGCCTTTAGACCCTTGCAGATCTTTACTTAGCTCTTCTGGAATTTGTTGTGTTGATAGTAATTCCTCCACGGTGCTTGCCTTTTGCACAGAGATCTTGTCTTTATCAATGCCAAGAGATTTTGCAATTAGCTCTATTCCTTCTTCGCGTGGAGTATACTGGGCATGAATCCAGATTACTCTATCATAGTCGCCTACGTTTGATACAG
>JAEHKQ010000165.1 GCA_016838795.1 Nitrosopumilales archaeon | reverse complement strand
CTGGTGCAAAATCAGAAGATCTGGCAAGAAAGGCAGTAAAAATGGTGGTTCAAAAGTTAAGAAAGGGTGGAATTAAGATAAAGAAAGAGGCGGTGGTGACAATACAAAACATCGTAGCGTCTATCAGTCTTGGTGGTAGAGTTAGCTTAGAACAAGCTGCAAGAACATTACCAAGAAGTATGTATGAACCAGAACAATTTCCTGGGTTGATATTTAGAATGCTTGATCCAAAAACAGTAATTCTGATTTTTTCTTCTGGCAAACTAGTATGTACAGGGGGCAAAACCGAAAAGGATGTCTATCGTGCTGTAAACCAACTTCATAATTTGCTTGAGGAAAAAGACCTCATGATTTATGACTAGGGATTATTTTCACGAATGACTTTTGGTAAATTGAATTATATTGTGTCTAAAGTTGAGAAAGTCCGTTATCAGAGAATTGTAGATTAGATAATCTGCAGGTTTTAGCAGAAATTAATTGTATGTGCGTAGAATGTAACTGTACGAGAATTATTCCACTCATAGTTTCAATTTGTGATTCTTGTCTGAAGGACAAATATATAACATAAAATTATTTGCTGGTAAATAGTTGTCTTCTGAAATAGTCAAAACATTAGTTAGTTGTATCAACAAAGTCATTTTAATCAAGCTGAGAAATAACCAGATAATTCAGGGAAAACTGCAGACTTTTGATGAATACATGAATCTCATTCTTATAGAATTTGAGGATATTACTGATGACAAAGTAAAAAATCTAGATAAAATTATTCTGCGTGGAAATAATGTATTAATTATTTCACTTCCTAAAGAATAATCTATCTTATTTTGTGTAGTTCTATTTTTATGGTTTGAATTTTCTTAATCCTTCTTCTGTAACACGATTCAGAACATAGGAAAAACTTATTGATTTTGTTGAACCGCGTAACATCTTTGCTTGAATTCCACGGAGTTTTTCCACATTGGATTCATCTAGAACCACAGTAACCCTTATTCCCATACTATATGATGCTCATAATCGTATTAAAGATCTATTATTTGACTGAACATTATGGATTAGGTTTGGAATTTATAACAGAAGAATTGTGAAAAATTTGAATTGAGTAAATCTAGATACTGGAAATTAACTTCGGATGAGGTTGAAAAATTCACCTACAATGAGGATAAATTACTTAATTGGGAAATCAAGTGCATAAGAGACCCCGAAGAAGATGCGATTTTCATTGGTGTTTTTCTTTTCAGGCATGGAATCCCTTTAGATTATGAGCCAATAAAGGGTATTGTCTATTATCATAATCATATACCACGAAGCGAATTGCCAAGTATTACCAAATTTCTAAAACAAAAGTTTGGAGGAACTGAAAAAGAGAAAGCGGAAAGGATTTTCCTCCAAGGTTCTAAGGAAATTTATTCTGGAAAAGATATCGGTTCATTAGCAAAAGAATTAGAATCAAAGTTTAATACAAAACCCATCATTTCGTTAGAATTTCAAGACTTGACAGACGAAGAAGTAAAGGAATCAGGTTTACCTGGTGCAAAGCTTTTGCCGATTCCTGGAAAGTAGATAAATTAGTTTATTGTAATATGATCTCAGATGTCAGAGATTCAAGAAATTAATAAACATCTAGAAGAGTTAAGGCGTCGTATTCTAAAAATTGT
>JAEHKQ010000164.1 GCA_016838795.1 Nitrosopumilales archaeon | reverse complement strand
GACAAACAAACAAGTGGATTCTCTTTTCAAATAAGACATGGCAAAAATTTGTGAATTTTGGGATGAATCAATTAATTCCATATTATGGAAAAGCAAACGTTGGGAAACGAATTACAGCGCAATTCAAGAAAGGGTATCCTGAATTAATCACAAAAGAAATTACGAGGGAAGAAATTTCACAATATTGGGGATTCACGGTTAAAGAGAGGAGTGATTTATTCTCATTGATTTTATCTTGGCCTGGGAATACTATCTTAACATCCAGAAAAGGAAAAATAATTTCACAGTCATTAATCAAAAAATACACTGATTCAAAAAAACCAATTCTTGTTGTCTATGGATCCACGAATAAAGATATTCATGAAATTTTAGGAAGTAGAATAAAACAAATTCAAAATTCTAAAACTCTTAATTTTTTTCTTGATCAAGGTACAGAAACAGTTAGACTTGAAGAAGCAATACTTGGCACACTTTCAATTCTTAACTTATATCATGTAGATCATCATAATACGGAAAAAAAATAGTTGGATCATGATAAACCAAAAAAAATTTTTAATTTTAGCAATTGGAGTTGGAGCAATTGGTTTGATCATTGGCGGAATCAGTATTTGGTTAGCTGCAAGTGATTTATTACAACCGTAAACATCATTTTTTATAAAAATTTTAAAAAATTGTCAAAAACTATAGTAGATATATAATGGGGTTAACGACTTCTTCCGTTTATCCATGGGACACCGTAGACATAGTCAACCACGTAGAGGAAGTATGGCATACTCGCCTAGAGGACGTGCCAAAAGTATGGAGTCAAGACTGCGGGGCTGGCCGGATGTTTCTTCTGAAGAACCAAAATTGTTAGCTCACGCTGGATTCAAAGCAGGTTGTGTCCAAATAGTTAGTATTGATGACCGTGAAAAAACTCCAAATTTTGGAAAACAGCTTGTAAGTCTGGGTACAGTTATTGTCACTCCACCAGTTATAGTTTTAGGAGTACGAGGATATTCAAAGGATCATTATGGACATCATGCAGAATTTGATGTTTATTCTGAGGACATTCCAAAAGAAATTTCAAAACATCTATCTCTAAAAAATAATGAAAAAGCATTGGAAAAGGCAGAAAAGATGCTTGGAAGAATTAAAGAAATTTTTGCTATTATTGCTGTTTCGCCACACAATATTGGTCTTGATCAAAAGAAACCATATGTTTTTGAAGCATTGGTTAAAGGTGGTGACATAAAAAAACAATTTACTTTTGTAAAAGAGCTTTTGGGTAAAAAAGTAAAAATTGACCAAGTTTTTGAAATTGGTGCAGACGTTGATGTGGGCGCCATAACCAAAGGCAAAGGATGGCAAGGAGTACTTGCCAGATGGGGAGTCAAAAGAAAACAACATAAATCAAGAAAAACTGTGAGAGAGGTTGGTTCTCTAGGTCCAATCTCCCCACAAAATGTAATGTATACTGTTCCACGCGCTGGACAACGGGGATTTCATCAACGTACTGAATACAATAAACGAATCATGATTATGAGCAATACTGAAAATAAAGATTACAGCATTAATCCAGACGGAGGATACAAACATTTTGGTGTTGTAAAAGGGGACTATATTGTTTTGAAGGGATCAGTTCCAGGTACTTATAGAAGATTGATCAAACTAAGATCACAGATTAGGAACATTCCATCTAAAGTTGTTAAACCAAATATCTTAGAAGTTGTGATTTAATGAAAGTTATTACCTTATCTACAAATGGCACTAAAGAAGAAGAAATTGAATTACCATTAATTTTTTCTACACCATTTAGAAATGATTTAATCCATAAAGCATATACGAATCTTGATTCACATCATTTTCAAAGACAAGGAAGGCATCCAACAGCTGGGATGGATGTAGTTGCTAGATCAAATGATCCTCCCACTGGACATGGCACAGCAAGAATAGCCAGAATGAGGGGTGGTGGAGGAGGCAGACAAGGAGAAGGTGGAGGTGTTGCATCTGTTAGAGGTGGTAGACAAGCTCATCCACCAACTGTAGATAAAGTAATTTATAAAAAGATCAATAAGAAGGAAAACAAACTTGCACTATGTTCTGCAATTGCAGCTACATCTTCTAAAGAATTAGTGAAATCCAGAGGTCATAAAATAGAAAAAATAAACTCATTTCCAATTATAGTTTCTGACAAGATTGAATCAATCTCAAAAGCAAAAGAGATGTCAAAACTGTTTGATGCATTAAACCTTACACAAGACATAAACCGACTAAAATCTCGCAAACCAAGAACAGGTAAATCTGCTCTAAGAGGAAGAGGAAAAAAGATAGGAAAGAGCGTGTTATTTGTAACAAAATCTTCTACAAAGCTTGCCAAGGCATGTGGCTCATTTCCTGGAGTGGAGGTCAGAGCAGTTAAAGATCTTAGTGTCTTAGATTTAGCCCCAGGCTCAAGCCCAATAAGGTTAACAGTTTTTTCAAAAAGTGCTTTAGATGAAATTGGAAAAATTAAATCTTCACATTTAGAATTAATGGAGAAGTTGAAATGAACACGCAACAAGCCATGAAAATTGTCTTAAGACCATATGTTACCGAAAAGACATTTGCCATGATAGAAAATGAAAGTAAGGTTTGTTTTATCGTTGATAAATTTTCCAACAAACACCAAATTATTGAAGCTGTTCAAACATTATACAATGAAAAAGCCGTAGACATCAACACGGCACGAACAGTCTATGGCAAAAAGGCGTTTGTTAAATTTGAGTCTATAGAAAAAGCTAGAGACCTAGCCACAAAAATAGGAATGCTATAATATGGTTTGGGAAGCCTCACAAATACAAAAGTGATAAGAAAATGGTTAAGAAGTTCGATTATCGTGGTGTTCCTCTTGCGGAATTGGAATCAATCTCCTTTGAAAAATTATTCCAATTATTTCCAGCTAGGCAACGGAGATCCCTAACTAGAGGAATCACAGATGCGAAAAGAAAGCTGATAGAAGAGATTAAAGCTAAAAAAGCAGGAAAGAGTAAAAATCCAATCAGAACTCATCTTCGAGATTTGATAATTTTACCGCATATGGTTGGAGTAGAAATTAATGTTTTTTCAGGAAAAGAATTTACTCCAATTACAATTACACCTGAAATGATAAGTCATTATCTAGGTGAATATGTTATTACAAACAAACGAGTTCAACATGGTGCCCCTGGTGTTGGCGCATCACGTTCAAGTCTTTACGTTCCACTAAAGTGATAAATTTGGGCCGATTTAATTATGCGTTTCAAAATTATGATACAACTCGTCATGTTAGAGCGGCAGTTAGAGAAAAACAGATTTCTCATAAACATGCACGAGAAATTGCAGTTCAGATAAAGGGTCTTTCAATTGAAAAGGCAAGAGATTATCTTCATAGTGTAATTAACAAACAACGTGCAGTTCCATTTCGACGCTACAAAAATCAAGTTGGTCATAGATCTGATCCGGGAGTAATGTCAGGTCGCTATCCTGAAAAATCAGCAACTGAATTTATCAAACTATTAGATAATTTAGAATCTAATGCAGAATACAAAGGAATGGATTTAGATAGATTAAAAATTGTTAATGCTACGGTACACAAAGGAGTTTTGATCAAGCGATTTATTCCACGTGCTTTTGGAAGGGCATCACCAAAAAATAATGTCCTGACACACATAGAATTGGTGGCCCAGGAGGCCTAAGAATGTCTGCTGT
>JAEHKQ010000163.1 GCA_016838795.1 Nitrosopumilales archaeon | reverse complement strand
TTATTTTTGATTTATTTGCACCTAAATTTACCAAGGCGGAAAGTAACATGTCGCCAGAAATACCAGCTATTTGTGGATCTATAACAATTACCATAAAAGAAAAATCATTAAAAATGAATATAAATTCTATCGAAAATTATCTGACTGTTCATTAGATTTAATTATTAATAATTCAGACTGCACTTCGTGATTACAATTATTGGTGCTGGAAAAGTAGGTGGGGATGCTGCATTATTTTCTGCACTCAGAAATTTAGATGATCAAATTCTTTTGCTAGATATTGTTAAGGGCTTGCCTCAGGGTGAAGCAATGGACATTAACCATGCACTTTCTGAGCAAGGTATTGATGTTGAGATTAAAGGCTCGAATGATTATTCAGATATGAAAGGCTCGAATATTGTTGTAGTTGTTGCTGGCTTAGGAAGAAAGCCTGGAATGACAAGAATGGATCTCTTACAAAAAAATGCTGGAATTGTAAAAAGTGTTGTTGAAAATATAAAAAAATATGCAGATGACTCTATAATTATTCCTGTTACAAATCCTCTTGATCCCATGACCTATATCTGTTACAAGGTTTCCGGTTTTGAAAGAAACAGAGTGTTTGGAATGGGAGGAATGTTAGACTTATCTAGATTCAAACAATTTATTCATGAAGCAACAGGGCATTCCCGTCATTCAATACGTGCGTTAGTTATTGGTGAACATGGTGAAAACATGTTACCGTTACCAAGATTTTCAAGCGTGTCAGGAATTCCATTGACATCATTGTTATCTAAAGAAAAGATTGATGAATTAGTTCAGAATACCCGACAAGTTGCAGCTAAAGTAATAGAACTTAAAGGAGCAACAGTTCATGCACCAGGCAATGGAATTTCAACTATCATTGATTCTGTTGTGAATGGCAAAATGCAAGTTTTGCCAATAGCTACCTATCTTGATGGAGAGTATGGATATTCTGATGTAACTATCGGGGTACCAGCTGTGATAGGAAAAAATGGTGTTGAAAAGATTATTGAATTAGATTTGAACGATGAAGAAAAAGAGATATTCAACAAAGGGATTGAAAGTGTCAAAAACGCCATCTCATGTATTCAAATCTAATTAGATATTTATCCAAAAAGTAGTTAGAGTTTACGTTGGAATTAGATGAAATTTTAGATTCTGTAAAAGCTGGAAAAGTTTCTAGCGTAGAGGCTCGCAAATTATTGTCATTATATTCAATACAAAAAATTGAGGATTTTGCTCAGATCGATATTGACCGTAAAAAACGGCGTGGAATTCCAGAGGTGGTCTTTGCACAAGACAAACAATTATCAGAAATTAAAAAAATTATTCAAACTGTATTAAAAAAATCAAATTCTATTTTGGTTTCACGCCTAAACAAAAAAGATGGTGCCAAAATAAAACTATATGCTAAAAAATTAAATCTAAAAATAGACGCTGGAAAAAAATCTAGCTCGATTCTTTTATACAAAAAACCAATAAAGAATTCTGGTGGCAAAGTAGGAATTCTAAGTGCAGGTTCCTCAGACATTGGTATCGCTGAAGAGGCTAGATTAATGTGCTGTGCTATGAATTGTGAATGTGTTTGCAGCTATGATGTTGGAGTAGCTGGCATACATAGGCTTTTTCCTGTACTTAAGAAGTTCATTTCTAATGATGTTGATGCTGTAATTGTAGTAGCTGGAATGGAAGGAGCTTTACCAACATTAGTTTCTTCATTGGTTGATATCCCTGTAATTGGAGTTCCAACATCGATTGGTTATGGATATGGGGAAAAAGGAATTGGGGCTTTAGCTGCAATGCTACAAAGCTGCTCATTGGGCTTATCTGTTGTGAATATAGATAATGGAATTGGAGCAGGAGCAGTGGCGGCGAATATAGCTAATAGAGCAAATAGAAAAAGAATAAAATAATTTTCAACAAAATAGCATTTACACAGACCTTCATTTTTTAGAGTTAAGTCATCAAAAATAAAATTCAAAATATTATGAAAAGTGAAAAATCTTCTCGTAAACGATATATAGTATACTTAAAGGAATTGAGTTGATATTGGCTGGAAAAAGAATTGTTTTAACTGCAGATCGTAGTTTGATGACAAATTATAGAGGAAATTTCCTATATGGTTTCATAGCATGTGGGCCATACGACGTTCTACCAGAATGGGTTTTTGACAAGGTCTTTTGTCCTGCAGTGGAAACTGATCCCAATACCGGAGAAGTAAAGGTTGCACAAGTAGGTTTGAGGAGGGTTGAGAGTGCTTTGTTACAAGGTTACAAACGTGATGAGGTTTTTTTAGCAAATCCTGATTATCTTGAAAAATCTGTTGGAAGTGACACAAAAGTAGTTGGAATAAATGTTATGGATCCATTAGGGATGGCCCCAGTAACTACCACCATGTCTCCAGAAAGATTATCCTATGTTGCAATGAAATTCAAGAGAATGTGTGCACAAATAATTCAGTTGAAAAAGAAATACAATTTTCATGTCGTTGTTGGAGGAAATGGTGCTTGGGAATTAGCGAAGACGGATAGAATGAGGATTCATGGAATCGATACAGTTGTTGTTGGTGAGGCAGATGAGTTAGCATTAGATTTGTTTAATGATTTAGAAAAAAATGATGCCCCGGAACTAATGCATTGTTTTGTGAAAAATATTCAAAATATTCCAGTTATAGAAGGACCGACAGTTAATTCATTGATTGAAGCTATGCGGGGTTGTGGAAGAGGCTGTGACTTTTGTGATGTTAATAAAAGATCCAAGAAGGATCTACCTTTAGAAAGACTTCAGCATGAAGCAAGGATAAATTTGGATTATGGATTTGATTCAATTTGGTTGCACTCTGATGAGATGTTACTTTATGGGTGTGATAATAAAGACTTCCAACCAAATTATGATGCAATAATGGAATTATGGAAGGGACTTAAAGGAATTGGCGCAAACTTTATTGGAACTACACATATGACATTTTCTGGAGTAGTTGCAGACCCAAAACTCATACGTGATATGTCTGAAGTGAATGAAATGCACAAAAATGGAAGATGGCTTTCAACTAATTTGGGAATAGAAACAGTGGCACCTAGACTGGTGGACAAACATCTTGGTGTTAAAACAAAACCATTCTCAAATGATGAATGGGGATGGGTTGTAAGAGAGGGCGCTAAAATCTTAAATGAAAATCATTGGTTCCCAGCTGCTACAATCATTATTGGGTGGCCGGATGAAGCGCCTGATGAAGTACAATACACAATTGATATGATGGGGGATTTTAGAGCAACTGGTTTTAGAGGACTTGTAGCTCCATTGCTCTACCAAGATTTTGGCGAAAAAAATTCCATGCATTTTGGTAATCTGAATGAAGCACAGTTTACTCTCTTTTGGAAATGTTGGGAAAATAATTTGAGAGTAATTAATGATATCATTCCAATTATTCTTCGAAACAAGACCTATGGCCCACCGATGAAGGTGTTTATGTATGGAATTCTTAAAGTTGGTACTTGGGCAATCATGCGATATTTACGAGGATTGTGTAAAGATCTTTTCAATGGAAGGACTCCAGATGAGATTATAGAGAAATATGCAAGGAGTCGTTCTGTAACCGCCCCAGTATATACAAAATAAGTCTATAATTTTTCTAGTGCTGCGTCTGCCATGGTATTTCTTTTTGGCGTAATACAGACAAAATAGTTCTTATCTGCTCTTTCAATAGAATCAACTTTTTTGTATGTCTTTGAACTCAGATCAAATTCGTATATTCCATTTTCAAGATTGCCTTTTGCATAAATCATCAGATAACTATCTCCAGTTGCAGGACTCAATGGAATAAATGACATAACAAAACCCTTGTAAGAGTTGACTGGCATTGTGTTTTTCATTGGGGGTGCAGCTGCAGACATATACATAAAAATATCTTCAATTGTTTCAAATTCCTCATATTCAACATGCATTGTAATTATTGGATTATTTTGAATATAATAACTTACGGAGTTTTTGATAGGTTTTATTTTTTAGATTTTAGGTACTTATGCACTTTGTAGACAAATGTAGTAGGTGCAACAATATACAACCCAAGATTTAATGCAATGACTGAAATTCCAAATCCTAATACTTCAACTTCGGAATCACTATCTGCTAAAGTCATAATAGATAGTGAAGAAATCATTGGTGTAATGAATAGTTTTACTGCTTCCTTGAAGATTGGACTTTGACGTTCCAAATCAGCTATAGTTGGTGAGAAAGAGTAATAGAATTGGTTAAATGAAGTCATAAATGCGGATCCTGAAGAAGTACTAAGAACTGTATTATCCCTAATTTCTCTAAGGAATTGAACTTGTGGTGCTAATTCTGAACCATATGTTGCAGTTGCAATGAGACATCCTCCTCCGCCTTGTTGTTCTTCAACAACACAAACACCATCCTTTAGAATGGTTCCTGCACCACAAACTGGTTCTGGTTC
>JAEHKQ010000162.1 GCA_016838795.1 Nitrosopumilales archaeon | reverse complement strand
CAAAAACTAAAAAGAAAAAAGCGAAAGAAGCTAAAGAAAAAGAAAAGAAAAAAGCGAAAGAAGCTAAAGAAAAAGAAAAGAAAAAAGCGAAAGAAGCTAAAGAAAAAGAAAAGAAAAAAGCGAAAGAAGCTAAAGAAAAAGAAGAAAGAACGCTAGAAGAAGAATTAGAGGAACAACTTTCCCCTCAAGAAATTGAAGGTTTCCAAATTGAAAAAGTGAACATGGAAAAGCTGACAAACAAAGTTTGTGTTATTCTTGCAGAAAAAGAATCTACAGGAATGATTCAAAGTGAATTATGGAAGAAATTGAAACTTAGTAGTAGAGATGGTTCTCGTCTTGCATTAAAGCTAGAAAGAATGGGAACAATTACTAGAGAAAAAATTTTAGAAAAAGGAAGATGGACTTACAAATTAATCATTAAGAAAACACCAATCAGCACCGAATCGATTGTAAATGCACCATGTTTGACATGTCCTGTAGAACAAAAGTGTACTTTAGATGGTGAAATAAGTCCAAGAACTTGTCAATGGATTGAAGATTGGGTTACTATAGAAATTAAAAAACCAAAGATGGCACAATGAAATTAATTGATGCAAGACGTGATCATTATAGAAGACTAGCACATGAACAAGGGTATAGAAGTAGATCTGCTTACAAATTAAAAGAGCTGAATAAAGCATACAGGATTTTCGGCCCAGGTCATTATGTCCTTGATTTAGGATGCGCCCCTGGTGGATGGATTCAAGTTGCTGTACAGATTGTTGGAAATCAAGGTAAAGTAATGGGAATTGATACTACATATGTTGAAGATATTGCAGGAGCATATTTAATTAAACAAAATATTGAAGATGAAAAAGTTGAGGAAATTTCCTCATATTTTGAACGAAAAGTAAATGCGGTAATTTGTGACATATCTTCAAATATTACAGGAAATTGGTCGGTTGACCATGCAAAACAAATCTCTCTAAATTATGCATGTACCAAAATTATGGATCAGGTGTTGACATTCAAAGGAAACGCTTTATTCAAGGTTTTTGATGGTGAATTCTCAAACGAGTTTAGAGATTTTTTGAAAAAGAAATTTGCCAAAGTCAGACTGACAAAACCTAAGGCAAGCAGAAAACCCAGTAGTGAATTATATTATGTTTGTCTTGGATATGTGGCCTAATCTGAAAAAGTATCTATAATTTGATCAATTCTCGCATTTGTCCTAAGTCCTGTAGGATTTAGCGATGTTGAACTAGCAGTGAAACCATTTTCTTGAAGTTTAGAGATTGCTTTATCTAGTTTTAAAGGAGAAACTTTCATCTTTGATGCTATTTCATCCAAAGTGAAATAGATCCCAGGCATGTCTGATTCTTGTAAACATTTAGAAATTATTTTTTCACAATTTTTATCCACCAAATATTTAGAAGCTTCATCCTGCATAGACTCTAAAAATTCTTTTTCAAAAAGGGGACCAATCCATAATGGTCCCGCAATATCTAAATCACCATTGCAAACATTACAGGATTTCTGTTGCTCATTTAGCATTTTTCTATTGCCACAAGTTTTACAGTGTAAAATATATCCCAAATTTTCTTTTTGATCAGGTCTATTTAGAATTCTTACATAGGTTCTATAGTAGTGTAAATCACTTTCTACAAAAACTGGTATTATCTCAATATCAAATCTAGCCGTAACAGTCCTGATGCATCCTAGAATCAATCTGATTGCAATTTCATTTGCATATTCGGTTTTGATAGGAACCCCACCATAACGCCTTTTACATGCATCAGGGAACAATCCATGCAAGACTTGAAGGTCTGTGGCAGTAGTAGAAAATAGACCTCCATGCATTGTGGCCCTTATTCCACAATCGATATACTTTGCAGGAGAACCAAAAGGATCAATATCAACTATAGTTCCACGTTCTCCTTTTCTTGAATACAAACTTAAAAATCTACAAACCTCGTTTTCAGAGATTTGAAAATTTTCTAACTTATTCAAAGCAGCAGATTTTTTTGAAAGCTCAAGTGCTTTTGGATTTAAATCATTAACAACAATTTGTTCAATATACGGTAATTCATTTGCTACTCTTAGTCCTCTTGCGCCCACTCCTGACAATCCTTCAAGAAAAATTTTCGGACCATCAAAATTTTTTAAAAAAGCAGAATATGTAATTATAGAAAAATCTCGATTTAATTTTGCTTTTGGATTGAAGAATGCCGGATCTTTTGGTGGAACTTTTTCACTAATTGAACCAGAAGGAATTAGTATTCTAGTAGTCCCTTCTATTGTTTCAATTATATCTGAAGTTTGCAATTAAAGTTCTGGATTTTATTATACCTATAATGGTTTAATACTTACAGAAATTCAGAAATCTTGTGCAGGTCTGTGGGGTAGATGAGGCAGGTAGAGGTTCTTTAGTTGGACCACTTGTTATTGCAGGGGTTTCTATTAATCGGTCAAAAATTAGAAAACTAAAATCAATGGGCGTTCGTGATTCAAAAAAATTAACTCCCTCTCAAAGAGAAAAACTTTACAAAAAAATTATCAAATTTGCTGATAATTATTATGTAGCAAAAATCAATCCTTCAACAATTGACAGAAGCGTAAACAAACATGATCTAAACAACTTAGAAGCTAAATACATGGCTAAAGTAATTTCAAAACTTAATCCAAATATTTCATATGTTGATTCATGTGATGTTAATCCCTCCAGATTTGGTAAGAAAATTTCAAAACTAGCAAAAAACAACATTGTCAAATCATATCATCATGCTGATAGTAAGTTCGTTATTGTATCGGCAGCCTCAATTATTGCTAAAGTTAACCGAGATAGAGCCATTCAAAATCTTCGAAAAAAACATAATATAGGAAGTGGTTATCCATCTGATCCAAAAACTAAAAGATTTGTAAAAAATTACTACCATAACATGAATAAAATCCCAAATTTTGTTCGTAGCAGTTGGAAACCTGTCCGAATCATGTTAAATGAAAATTAGTTTTTTACATGATATTTTGCAATAATCATAGCATGATCTTTGTCGTATGGATGAAGATCTATTTGCTGAAGAATTTGGAAAT
>JAEHKQ010000161.1 GCA_016838795.1 Nitrosopumilales archaeon | reverse complement strand
TTAAAGCAAGATTTAATGAAAAATCCCCAAATTTATTGTCCTTGGATGTTAGTTGCATTGTTTTTACTCCCTTCGTCAGAAAAAGCCATGCTTGAGAAATACAAAACAGTTCTATCACCGTGGATGGAATCTGATACAAGAGAATCTTTAGAAAAATCAATAAAATATCATTTTCCTGATAATAATTGGAGATTAATAAACTAATGAATTCATTACAACTTGAAAAAACTGCAAAAATTGTTAATCATTTTCTTGGAACACAGATCAAAGGAGAGCCTTCACAGCTTTACAAAGCTGCTGCACATCTTATTGTAAATGGAGGAAAACGACTTCGGCCATATATGGTTGTAAAGAGTTGTCAAGTTTTAGGTGGCAAGACTAAAGAAGCAATTACTGCAGCAGGGGCAGTTGAAATGGTTCACAATTTTACTCTTGTTCATGATGACATTATGGATAATGATGAAATGCGCCATGGAGTTCCAACAACACACAAGAGGTTTGGAATTCCTATCGCAATTTTAGCTGGAGATGTTTTGTTTTCAAAAGCTTTTCAAGTAGTTTCAAAAGCAAATCTTCCATCAAAATCAACTTCCGAATTAGTTTCAAGATTATCTAAAGCGTGTGTGGATATATGTGAGGGTCAGCTTCTTGATATTAAAATGGCAGAAAATAAAAAGATTCCAACACAAAATAAATATATCAAAATGATTAGTAAAAAAACTGCATCGTTATTTGATGTTTCTTGCTCCATGGGAGCAATTTGTGCTAAATCTAAAAGTAAAGATATTTCAAACCTTTCTTCATTTGGAAAAAATTTGGGTATTGCTTTTCAGATTACAGACGATCTAATTGGAGTAATGGGAGATCCTAAAGTTACAAAAAAACCAGTAGGCAATGATCTTAGAGAAGGAAAAAAATCTCTTCCTATTTTACTTGCAATAAAAAAGGCTAAAGGTAAAAATAAAAAAATTATTCTTCATGCATTTGGAAATCAAAAAGCCAAGAAAAAGGAAATTGAGGATGCTGTTTTAGTCATTAAATCCTTGGGGATTGAGAAATCTGTGCGTGGCCAAGCACTACAATATGCCGAAAAAGCTAAAAAATCATTAAATTCCTATTCTGGGACTAGCAAAAATGAGTTAATCTCTCTTCTAGATTTCGTTGTAAAAAGGAGTTTATAATTTGGATGATGAAATAAAAAAAGAGATTCGAAAGATTGGATTACAAAATGCTTTTGAGCATAATGGTAAAACAAATGAAAAGTTTATAGTTTCAAAAATTTTAGGTAGCAGACCTGAATTTCGAAAAAATGTTTCAGAACTAGTGGAAACCTGTATACCTATTGTTTCTGAAATTAATTCATATTCAACAAGTGAAATAAGGAATCAGATTGAAGAAGAATTCCCTGAAATATTAGCTCCTAAAGAAAAGTTAGTTAAAGAAAAACAATCCTTACCTCCACTTGAAGGAGCAGAACAAGGAAAAGTTATCACTCGTTTTCCTCCTGAACCTAATGGTTATCCTCATATCGGTCATGCAAAAGCAGCTATAATTAATGAAGAGTATTCTAACATGTATGATGGAAAAAAGATTCTGAGAATTGATGATACAAATCCTGAAAATGAACGACTTGAATATTATGCCGCAATTAAAGTAGGTCTTGACTGGCTTGGAATTCAATATGATATTATAAAAAATACTTCTGATGACATGGAATTATTTTATGAGAAGGGTCAAGAGATAATTAATTCTGGTAATGCTTACATTTGTACCTGTAAACGTGATAACATTAGTAAAAATCGAAAAGAAATGAAAGCTTGCAAATGTAGTTTTGGTAACCAAGATCAAAATAATGAAAGATGGTACAAAATGTTTGAAAAATACAAGCAAGGTGATGTAATTGTTCGCTTCCGTGGAAATATGAAATCCGAAAATACAGTCATGCGTGATCCAGTCTTATTCAGAGTAATAGAAGCTAAGCATCCTTTACTTGGTGATAGATATAGAGTATGGCCAAGCTATGACTTTGCTGTAGCTGTTGAAGATAGTGTGGATGGAGTTACTCATGCATTTAGATCTAAAGAATATGAACTTCGAAGTGAGCTCTATTATTCTATTCTTGATGCATTAAAAATGAGAAAGCCTACAGTACTCGAATTTTCAAGGCTAGAATTCAAGGGAATGCCTGTTTCTAAGAGGATTCTCAAACCACTAATTGAGGAGGGGAAAATACCTTGGTATGATGATCCTAGACTTCCTACCCTAGAGGGACTTAAAAGAAGAGGGATTACTCCTGAAGCAATAAGAAAATTCATTCTCTCGCTAGGATTTACAAAATCAAATACACTTGCACCTTTTGATGCATTAGAATCATTTA
>JAEHKQ010000160.1 GCA_016838795.1 Nitrosopumilales archaeon | reverse complement strand
TTAATTCTTGATTGTAGTTGTCGTTGGCTGGCTCTTGGGAAACCAAGAATGTTGGAGTATGGTTTGTTTGATAGCTTACTAATTGGTAAAAAAGATTGTTTCATCAGTTGTGACAAGACCTATCAATACCTCCTTAATTGATTTGTTTGAAACTTTATTTCCCGGAATTATTTTGAATCCTTTTTTGAAATCAGACTTTAGTCCTTTAGGAACTCCAGACTTGTTGAGGTTATTTTTCAGAAGATCATTCAAAAATGTTTTTGCGTTATTGTTTTTTCTTTTCTGTAGTGATAAAATTTTTCCTTTGTTGTCAATCCACATGATTTCACCTTTCTTGAAATTTTTTGTGATAAATTTCTCAGAGTCTGTTTCGCTAAAAAATCCAGGGCCCTCTCTAACCATGTTTTTCTCAATTTCTAGTGCCTGTGAGACAAAAAATAGGGCTGCTTCTTTTTTCTCGTCTGTGGCTGCCCCATTTCGCAGTACCTTGAATCCCTCAACCTCCATCTGAGTTGCTAGGGAATTGGCTGCCCTCTTAATCTGTCCCCAGATGATATCAGGACTTCTAGCAGAATAATTGAACTCGATTACAATCACGTCCTTCAAATTTTTCTTTGTACTAGACCTAGATTTGAAAAATGAGAGTGATGGTTTTTTCAAAAATGCCCTGCATACTAGAACAAATTTGCCAATATTTTCTGTAGAAATTGCTGCAGCAAGATTTCTTTTGTCATCGATAGGATCTATTATCACCAATAGAGTGTCAAATTTTTTCGAAGCTCTTCCGATAACCTGATTTTGCTTCAGTTTTGCAATTTTTTTAATAACATTCTCAAAACTACCAAAATTCCAAACCAAAACTTCAGCTACATATCCACTAAATCCCTGCTTTGCTATCTCAGCACCATAAACACCATTACTTTTTAGAAACTGTTTGAGCAATCTTACATCATCCTTCATCTGACCAGAAAGAGATTCCAACATGAATCTTGTATGAAACGAGGACCTATCTGCAGCACTTTGCCACTCTCCTTTTGTTACATCATAACACGGAACAACATTTACTCTGGTACCTTTGACATGAGCTTCAACGTAAGGATGCTCTGAAAATCTTACATATGGTTTGAATTTTTTCATAGAATCAAAACCAATCTTCTTTGCAATTGTCGCAAATTTTTTTTCTGGTGTTGATTTTTTAAATTTTAA
>JAEHKQ010000159.1 GCA_016838795.1 Nitrosopumilales archaeon | reverse complement strand
TTTTTGCAATGTGTGTAACTTCTCTATACTGCCTAGAGGTGCAGAGAACTTTGTGTGTTTTTCCTAGCTTTTTAATCATGGGTTCAAAAAATAATATTTGCTTTGGAGTAAGGATATCAAACCAAATTTTCAAGTATTTTTGTTTGATTTCGGAAGTTCAATAAGTTTTTCTTATCCTTCATCCTAGCACAGTAACTATGGGGGGAGCAAAAGTAGTTGTTTATGGACTAAGTACTGAAGGATATGGCATTGCATGTCAAATGGCCATTAAAGGGGCTGACGTGTTCATAATTGACGAATCCACACTTTCTGCGATTTCTTTAAAATCCGAAATTGCAAAAACATATCCTAACATATCATCGTTAAAAGAAGATGAACCTCTTTTAGCAATGGAACCAATTGATGTTGCCGTTTCTAAAGCAAAATATCTATTTTTTGCTCCCAGAATTAGAAAAACTGGCCAAGATATCAAAATTGAAATTAATTCAAAATTCAAGGATGCTATTGCTCCATTAAAGAAGAATTGCTCAGTAGTTTATAATCTTCCAATGGGATTTGGAGGAAATAATGAAAACATTTCATTGCTAGAGCATGTAACTGGTTTTCAGGTTGGAAAAACCATCTCCTATTATTACTTTCCATTAGCAGATGTCCAAAATACTTCTAGCGTTATAGGTTCTTTTACTGCCAAAGAGGACAAAGAACTAGGTGATCTTTTAACTTATGGTAAAAAACAGAAAAAATTCGTATCACTTTCATCATCCGAACATTTTCATGCTATAGATACTCTTTCCAGATTTTCACACCTATGTAGCATATTAGAAGTATGTAAATTCGCTCAGGATGACATTACAAAATCAGATCTTTCTTCTGACGAATTTAAGAACATCTTCTTAGACGACATGATTAAAGGATTGTATGATCTTCGGGCATTGGGCTCATCTTTTGAAGGTGCAAACACACTCATGTATTTGATAAATGGTAGTATCAAAGGAATTGAAGGATACATAAAAAGACTAATTGACGAAATTCGAGCAACATTAAAGAAGAATGATCTTAAAGCAAGTAGAACAAAAATTGCATTATCATGGAGCATAGATCAACATGAGATGAGGGGAGACAAACAAGAAATGTTGCAAAATTTAATCTTACGATTAAGAGATTATATCGGAGATGTTGAATCATTTGACACGACAAACTTTGATTTATTTCATAGTGATAAAACAACAATTGTTGTTGCATGCTCCAAATCAGATTTCGAAAATATAGAAAAAAACAAAAAAGATTCTGACATTTTATTAATCAAAGCTAATCCCCTGTGTGAAATAATACAACAAAAGTAAAATTAGCCAATCTAACACGGAAATTGATTTGTCAGAAAAGGAAACGCCTGAAGTTCCAGTAACAAAAGAACCAGAAAAGGAAACGACTGAAGTTCCAGTAACAGAAGAATTAGCTGAAGAGAAGAAATTAACTCTCAAAGAATTAAAAGAACTTTTTTCAAAAGAAAAACAAAAGGCTGATGATTATGAAAAGAAACTTAAACGTACATTGGCGGATTTTCAAAACTTAGAAAAAAGAACAGCATCAGAGATTGAAAACATAGTTATTACCAAAATAGATAAATTAATGCTAGATTTCCTTCAAATTTACGATGACTTTGTTCGTGCAAAGCAAGTGTTTTCTAAAAGTGACACCAACACTGATGGACTAGACTCAATTTTAAAGAACATGGATTCTCTTTTAGCTAAATACGATGTTTTTCCAATCGATGCACTTGGAGAAATTTTTGATCCTAAATTACATGAAGCAATTTCAATAACAGAGGATCCCACTTTGGAAGAAAGTACTATTACAAAAGAAATCAGGAAGGGATATATTTCTCATAATAGGGCTATTAGACCAACATTAGTGGAAATTTCAAAAAAATCAAAATCTGAACAATTGAGTGAATAAAATGGCGAAAGTTATTGGAATAGATCTTGGAACAAGTAACTCTGCCGCTGCTGTTGTTATGGGAGGGAAACCAACCATCATTCCAGCTGCAGAAGGTGTAACAGTTGGTGGTAAAGCGTTCCCATCGGTTGTAGCATTCAAAGATGGTGAATTAATTGTTGGAGAACCAGCTAGAAGACAGGCTATCACTAATCCAGAAAACACAATTGTAGCTGCAAAAAGAAAAATGGGAACTAATCATCTCTTTAAAATTGGTGACAAAGAATACAAACCTCAACAAATCTCGGCTTTTATTTTACAAAAAATAAAAAAAGACGCCGAAGCATTCATAGGTGATAAAATTGATAAAGCAGTAATCACTGTTCCTGCCTATTTTGATGATAATCAACGTCAAGCAACAAAGGACGCAGGAACCATTGCAGGACTGGATGTAGTTAGAATTATCAATGAACCTACTGCTGCTTCGTTATCTTTTGGTTTGGATAAAGCAAAACAAGACATGAAAATTCTTGTTTTCGATTTTGGTGGAGGTACATTGGACGTTACAATCATGGAAATGGGGGGAGGTGTTTTTGAAGTCATGAGTACCTCTGGAGACACACAACTAGGTGGTGTAGATATGGATAAAACAATTATTGATTATGTTCTTGATGAATTCAAGAAAAAAGAAGGAATTGATCTTTCTCAAGACAAGACTGCAGTCACTAGAATTGCTGAAGCTGCTGAAAAAGCAAAAATTGAACTTTCAACAGTAATGGAAACTGACATTAACTTACCATTTATTGCTCAGGATCCTTCTAGTGGTGCTAAGAATTTAGAGTTAAGATTAACTAGAGCTAAACTAGAAGATTTGGTACAACCTATAGTTGATAGATGTAAGCCATCAATTGAAAAAGCATTTGAAGATGCTAAACTATCTCCATCAGACATAACAAAAATTGTAATGGTTGGGGGACCAACTCGAATGCCAATAGTTAGAAAGCTTGTTCGCGATGTTGTAGGAAAAGAACCAGAATCCGGTGTTGATCCTATGGAAGCAGTGGCTACCGGTGCGGCAATTCAAGCAGGAATTATTGCTGGAGATGTAACCAGCGACATTGTTCTACTAGATGTTACACCACTAACACTTGGAATTGAAACTTTAGGTGGAGTTCGTGAACCATTAATTGAAAGAAACACAACAATTCCAACATCTAAAAGTAAAGTTTTCACAACTGCTGCTGATAATCAAACTGTCGTTACCATTCATGTTGTTCAAGGCGAACGACCTATGGCTGCTGATAATGTATCACTTGGGAGCTTTAATCTAACTGATGTTCCACCAGCTCCACGAGGCGTACCTCAAATTGACGTTAAATTTGATATTGATGCAAATGGAATTATTAATGTAACAGCACAAGATTTGGGCACACAAAAAGAAGCCAAAATTACTATCGAATCCACCTCTAAATTATCAGAAGATGATATTAAAAAACTAAAACAAGATGCAGAGAAATTTGCAGATGAAGATAAAAAGAAAAAAGAAAAGATTGATCTTAAAAATGAAGCTGAAAGCTACATTTACACAACCGAAAAATTAGTGAACCAAGATCTAAAAGATAAAATTTCACAAGAACAAGGAATTAAAATTACAGATGTGGTAAAGGAATTAAAAGAGGTTCTAGACAAAGATATAGATCAATTAAAACCAAAATTAGATGCACTAAAATCAATAGTTAATGAAATAACTACAGAACTTTACAAGAATGTTTCTCCACCTCCTAGTCAAGAACAACAAACCGGTACAGATGGCCAAGAACAACAAACCAGTACAGATGGCCAAGAACAACAAACCAGTACAGATGAACAAGGAGCTACAGAACAAAATGATGAACAGAATTCATCTCAGAAGGATAACAAAAAGGCCTAATTAGTTAATTTATACCTCAATTATAATAACAAAAATCGCATATGAGTGCAAAACGTGATTATTATGAAGTAATTGGAGTTTCAAAAACAGCTTTAGCTAATGAAATCAAATCACAATATCGGAAACTAGCCTTAAAATTTCATCCTGATAGGAATGAGTCAAAAGATGCTGCAGAACACTTTAAGGAAATTTCAGAGGCATATGCAGTTCTATCAGATTCTGAGAAAAGAAAAATCTATGATCAATATGGTCACGCAGGAGTAGATGGAAAATATAGTACTGAAGACATTTTTCGAGGAGCAAGCGTAAACTTTAATGATATTTTCAGAGACATTTTCGGAAGATCAAGTGGAGGCTTTGATTCAATCTTTGAAACATTATTGGGACGTGGTGGAGGTTTTGGTGGATTTAGTAACTTTGGTGGAGCTCATAGACAAAAAGGATCAGATCTGCTATATGAAACTTCAATCACCCTTGAAGATGTTCTTCAAGGTAAAAAAATGGAAATTGATATTCAAAAAGACGTTGAATGTAATCTATGTAGTGGAACAGGATGTGCTCCAGGTACCTCAAAAATTACTTGTTCATCGTGTAATGGGCAAGGTCAAGTAAGAATATCACGTAAAATGGGGTTTGCCTCTTTTGTCACAGTAGCACCATGTACAAAATGTAATGGTCAAGGAAAGATGCTGGAAAAGCCTTGCAATAATTGCAAAGGAATTGGTACACAAAAGGGAACCAAGTATGTAACTTTTGAGGTTCCTGCCGGAATCAATGATGGTGATTATACAATTTCTGGAGAGGGTGAATTTGTACCAAATGGTATTAATGGTGATCTGATAGTACGTTTACGAATTCAACCACACCCTCAATTCAAAAGGGATGGCGCAGATCTTTTCTATGATCAATCAATCTCAATGGTAGATGCTGTTATGGGAAAAGAAATGACTGTGCCAACATTAGAAGGTACACAAAAAATCAGGGTTGAACATGGAACTCAACCTAATACCATCATAAAACTGAAAGGAAAAGGTCTGCCTCGCCAAAATTCATGGGGCCGCGGTGATCAATATGTTAGACTGGTAGTTAACATACCCAAAAAACTGAACAAACATCAAAAACAACTACTTGAAGAATTTGGAAATTCTTCTGATTAAGACGTTTTAATTCTTCTAATCTCTATTTCATGCCATTCTCTAACACGCCGTTCATGACTAGATTTAATCAAATCTCCAATCTTATCATCAGGATAATACTTAACATTATATCTTCCTAGAACTTTCTTACAATTATTACAATAAATTTCTCGAATTTCCATCATCATAGAGGATTTTTTTGATTGTTTGTATCTTACGTTTTATATCAATAAAGAAACTTATTCTAGATTTCTAAATTCTACGATGCGGGAGTCGCCCAGCCTGGTCAACGGCGTAAGGTTCAGGTCCTTATCTCCTAG
>JAEHKQ010000158.1 GCA_016838795.1 Nitrosopumilales archaeon | reverse complement strand
TATCCCGACGACCGGTGAACCAATTGATGAAGAATCATGGTGGTGGCTTTTTGAAAAAGTTGGAAAAAAGAAAATTCCAATCATGAATCTATCTGGAGGCACAGAAATTGGAGGAGCGATGTTATCTGTTTTTCCTGGTTTGAAACTCAAACCAACCACAGTTGGAGTGCCGTGTCCAGGCATTGTTCTTGACGTCTTGGATGATGCCGGTAATTCAATTCAAAATAAAAAAGGATATCTTGTTGTTAAATTACCTTGGCCTGGTATGACTCGAGGATTACTTAATGATGATAAAAGATATCTCGAAACGTATTGGTCACGATTTGATAATATTTGGTTTCATGGTGATTATGTGTTAGTGGATTCCGATGGTTTATGGTTCATGCATGGCAGAGTAGATGACATCATAAATATCTCAGGCCATCGATTAAGTACTGCAGAAATTGAACAATGTGTAATTTCTCATCCAAAAATTTCGGATGCTGCATCTGTATCTGTTCCTGATGAAATATATGGAGAAGCAATTATAATTTTCATTGTTCTAGAAACACAATTTAAAAACGAAAATCTAGAAGCAGAAGTTAATCAATATATAATTAATAAAATTGGTAAAGTGGCAAAACCAAAAAATGTATTCACACTGACCGATTTGCCTAAAACAAAGACTGGTAAAATTTTGAGGAGGATTTTAAAATCCAAATTATTACATGAACCTCTAGGGGATTTATCTGCCCTTGAAAATCCTCAAGTTTTGGATGAAATCCCAACTTTGGGTTGAGAAAATCTTACATGAAGATTACTCAGTTTGACATCGTTAACCTTATTCCTACTGTGAGGTAAACTCTTGTGAGATTCATAGTTGATCAACAAGTTGAAGACATAGAGATGCCTGAGAATCTAAAATTAAACACATTTCTGAAAGAATTTCATTCAGATTGTATACATCAAGAATGTAATTTTGGGTTTTATGGATTTGCTTTTGGCCAATCTCCTTTTCCAGTTCCAAAATCAATGCAAGAAGCACTAAGACAAAATGCTGATAAAGGAACTTATGCACCGGTACCAGGAATAGAAGAACTTCGTGAAACTATTTCCCAATACAACAAATATTATTTTGGGATTGATGTAGACCCAAAACGAATCTATGTTGGGCCCGGAACTAAAGAACTTCTTTACAATTTACTTGAAATTCTTCATGGGACAGTTATATTGCCTTCACCATCGTGGTTAGGATATCTTCCGCAGATTAGATTCCTAAAGAAAAATTTTCATTTACTACTAACTAGTTCAAATAAAAAAATTTCTGCACATGATCTTAAAAAACTCTCATTAAGACTATCTGACAGACAAAAAATTCTAATTTTGAATAATCCAAATAATCCAACTGGTTTAATCTATGATAAATCAGAATTAGAGGAGATTACTGAAGTCTGCCGTGATCAAAACATAACTGTACTATCTGATGAAATTTATGCACAAACAACACATGACTTTGATAAATTTGTAAGTATGGCGAAAATTTATCCAGAAGGAACTTTTGTAACAAACGGATTATCAAAGTCTCATTCTGCAGGTGGTTATAGGCTTGGCTATGTAATTTTTCCACAACATGCACTAAATGTTAAATCACAATTTAAAAAAATTCTAGCCACTGAATATACTGCAGTTTCAACACCTATACAATATGCAGCTATAGCTGGTTTTGAAATCAATAAAGAAATGGATGAGTATTTTGAAATTACTAGAAGAATTCATCAAATTATGGGTGAATATACCTATAAT
>JAEHKQ010000157.1 GCA_016838795.1 Nitrosopumilales archaeon | reverse complement strand
TCATCTTCCCCCTTGGGAAGGAATCCAGTGAAGTGTTATTGTTGAACGGATTTTAGAAACTTTTCGAATTTTATTAGTGATTATATCATCAAGAACATCCTTTGAATCAGCTTCTATTTTACAAAACATATCATAAATTCCATATGTGCCTCTAACCTCAGTAATTTCTTGGATCTTGCTCAATTCTTGAATAATTTCAACCTCACTTCCTAAATCACACTGTATCAGAACGTATGCTACTTCCATCTTTCATTCCACCAGTATAATATTATACTTTAAGCTATATCAAACAATCTAAAATCAAAGAAAATTACCATATCGGTTCATCAACCATTTTTAATCCATCTTCTGTAACTTCAAAACCCATTACTTCGAGTGTTTTTTTTGCAGAAGAAGTATTTCTTTCCAAAATTTTGTTTGCAAGTTCAACTCTTTCCTGTTTTTGTAAATTTTGACCAATCTTGTATTTACCACGAAAAGAATCTGGCTTTACTTTTATTATAGCAACTTCATCAACAACTTCCATTTCTGGTTTTAATGGATCATATCTTCCCTCTGGTTGGTATTTTTTCATTAAACCATTTAGTGCCAAAGTTTTTTCATTTCTATCTTCAACGATGGAACCAGTTCCTTTGACCACGACACTAATGTATAATGTATCAGCTAGCGAAGCATCTTTGGGGTCTTCAAAATAAGATGGTAAAAATTCAAGTTCCCTATCTACCTCAAAACCAACCTTCTCATTCCGCCTAATATTGTCTAATTTTTCCCCTTTTGTGTGAGAATGCATGTAGATGGCATCATTTAGAAAGACAAAATTCATGGGTATAATTTGAGGAAACCCATTTTCATCAATGGATGCTATCCTTCCTACGTGCTCTTGATCTAAAAATTCCTTGATTTTTTCCTTTGATTTTATCTCTAATCTACCTAATAGCTGCACTAGGATAGTTTTCTTAATGTAATTATAAATCTAAAATTCACAAATTTGGTAATTCTTACATGCCAGCGAAGAATGATTTGCTATCTTCAGCTTTTTCTCTCAAATAAGGCATAACATCACTGGCAAATTTATCAATACTGCCAAAGTAATTCTTTCCCCAGAATCTTATAACAAAATGATTAACTCCTGCCTTCATAAATCTCTCAAAAATTGGAATGATATCATCAGATCTTCCTACTGCAGTTGAAGAGCGAGCAATTGGATCTGGTATTTTTGTAGCAGCTTCACGCATCTTCACAATCCAACTTTGATTTGACATAGAATATTCGGTAAAGTATTTCCTGAAATCAAAACCTTCAATCTCTTTAAGGCCATGAACTCTTAGCACTTCAGGTTTGAACAAACTTACTTTGACGGCTTCTTTCATTTTAGCCCAAGATTCCTCTGCATCTTCAGAAAAGTATACATCAATGTCTAATGCATATTGAAAATCATTTTTTTCCTGTTCTGTCCTTCCATTTTCGTCCATTGATTTTTTAATTTGCGCTGCATGATCCTCAAATAATTCTGGAGTATATCCAATTGGAAGCCAACCTTCTCCAAGTTTTCCTGTAAGCATTAACGTACGTGTGCCACCAGCTGCCATGTATATTGGCGGAAACGGTTTTCTAATTGGTGGTGCTTGGAGACACGCACCTTTTAGTTGGTAATATTTTCCTTCAAAGTCTACTGTGTTTTGTGGACTAGAACCATACAATTTTTTAATCAATTGTATTTGTTCTTCCCATTTAGAAACTGGTTTTTCAAAAGGTATACAAAACTCTTTTAGGTTTTGTGCTTCACCAGCTCCTATCCCTAAAATCGCTCTACCACTTGATACTCTATCTAATGTAATTACAGCTAGTGCAATATTTGATGGATGACGTCTAATTGCATCAGTAACACAGGTTCCTAACTCTACATTGCGTGTAACCGCCGCAATAGCTGAGAGCATAACCCATGGGTCAAGTACAATTGCTTTCGTCCATTGAGGCACATTGGTATGATCCATATAGAAAACTGAATCATATCCTGTTTTGTCAGCAAGCATACACGCAGTTAAAATTTGGTCTTCAGAATATCCTGCTCGTGCAACATTAAGACCATTTTGAATTCCAAACTTTATTTTTACCAATTTTTGTACCTAGTCCCAATACGATAAATTTTTGCGGTAATTAAGTTTAGTTAGGATGACTGAATTCGCAATACATGAAAATTTAAAAAAATATGAAAAATTTGCAGAATTTTTTACAAATTACCTGATTTAATATCTTCAAGACATTTCATGACATCTTCTTTACTTATTGGAATTGGATTAGGATCCAAATGTCCTCGGTCAGTCATTACTGTGTCAGCCGCGTCAGATACACTTGCTTTTAGATCAAGTTTATCAAATCCTAACTTCTCGATGATTTGTTTGAACTTTTCATAAAAAATTGACTTGTTATGCTTGTGTGCAACAGTTGTACAGGATGATAATGAAAATCCATGTGGAACACCTTCGTTTGAAAACACATACGAAAGTGCATGACCTAGAGTTGTAGAGCAATTTCCAAAACCCATACCCGATAACATTGAACCATACGGGTAGTTTTCTGGTTTGTCATTTATTATTGCATCATATAGTACATCGAATGCTTGCTTACAGAGTGTTCGAGTAAGATCATTACCTAATTTACTGTCATACCCCTCTGTTGCTTGTGCACATGCATCACAAACAGAGTTTTTAATTATTTGCTCAGGTGTTCCATCCATAAAGTAAGAGTCAACCACTGCCATATCTGCAAGAAATTTATCTTCACGTAAAAGTTTCTTTTTCCCTTCGAATTTTAAAACACAATATGTTGTCATTTCAGCTCCAGTACCATAAGTTGTCGGAATTAGAATCTTCTTCTTGCCCATCTCTGGAGAAGCATACTTTACTACATCCATCGAACTACCACCTCCAAGACCAATCAAAACGGATGGATCTTTTTCTTTGAATTCAGATATCACTGCCTTGACATCATCAATAGATGGCTCTGGAGTTACTTTGTCAAATAGCATATAGTCTTGTATCCCCATTTTGTCTAACCATTTGCCAGATAGTTCGGGAGGAGCAGTTGTGACAACTAGTGCGTTTTTAGGATATTCTGTTTCTCCTAACGCGTTTTCTCCAAACTTGATTACGGGTGGGATTCTTATCGTGTGCATGAAAAAACCAAACTCTTTGATTATTATTATATCTTACAAATCTTGCATGGAAATTGAAAAATGATTATTCAAAATTTTCGAGAATTGGCAATAAATTCTAGAAAAAAGACAGCTCTTAAAATTTTGATTACTGGTTTAGATACTGCCTTTCCAGAAAAACCCATTAAAAAAATTATAAAATCAAACAAAATAATTACCCAAAAAAAATCATTTGTGTTATCTGCTTTTGAAAATGTCTTTTTGATTTCATATGGGAAAGCTGCAGATTCTATGACAAAGACAATAAATTCGATGCTCAAAATTAAAGCCGGCATTATTGTAATTCCAGAAGCATCGGATTCTTTAGTTAAAACCAAAAAATTCAAAGTTATTCATTCTGGTCATCCAATTCCAAATCAAAAAAGCGTCATGGCTGCAAAATCCATAATGCATTTATTAGAAAGTGTAAAGAAAAAAGATTTTGTAATATTTCTAGTATCTGGTGGCGGTTCATCCTTAATTTCTTTACCTAGAGGAATTACGCTGACTGAGAAAAAAAACATCACAAACGAATTGCTAAAGTGTGGAGCTACTATTCAAGAATTTAATTGTGTACGAAAACATCTATCTAAAATTAAAGGCGGTATGATGGTTGAGAACTTGCAGTGTGATGGTGTTGCCTTGGTAATGTCAGATGTACACGATAATGATTTATCTTCTATTTCATCAGGATGTACCTATTTTGATAGAACCACATTCCAGGATGCTAAAAAAATTATTATGAAATACAATTTATCTCATAAAATTCCTAAAAACATCTTAAAACATTTTAATGCTGGCGCACTTGGTAAAATTAAAGAGACGCCTAAAAGATCAAAAATTACTAATCAGGTCATTTCTACAAATAATGATTGCCTCAAAGAAATGGCAAAAAAGGCAAAACAATTAGGTTTTACTACAAAAATTTTTTCAATTTCTGGAAATATAGAATTAGCCTCTAAAAAACTCGTTAAATTAATTCCAAAGAAAAAAAATTCTTGTGTTATTTTTGGTGGAGAAACAACTGTCAGAGTAGTTGGTATTGGGAAAGGTGGAAGAAATCAGGAACTGGTCCTACGAATTTTGCAAAAACTTCAAAACTCACGTGATGATGTGGTATTTGCTTCATTAGGAACAGATGGTATAGATGGTAATACAAAACACGCTGGTGCAATAATTGAAAATTTTCCCATATCATCACAAAAAATTTCAAAATACTTGAAAAATAATGATTCAAACTCATTTTTTAAAAAATATGGCGGTTTGATTAAAACAGGATATACCCATACCAATCTTATGGATATTGGCATTATCCTTCGATAATTAGTGATCCAAATCTAAAATCACAAAATCATCGAACCGTTATTTTTTCCCTTTTTAAAATGGAGCCAAACTTTGTCAAGGTTTTTGAACAACTATTTTTTTACTTTATGGTCTTGAATATGCTACATCATCATATTTGGACTGTCGTCAAAATACTACCGTTTTTGGCCTTAAGTCCCAGTATGTAATTATATTAATTTGCCCGCTAAATTCTCTTCGGGCTCTAGAAGTTGGTAGTTTATTTTTAATTTTCTTTGTCGAATTAATTGCTTAATATAGAAAGTTCTCATTTCTATTAATCGATCTGAAATTTGTGAATCGTTAACTAAATGATCATACATAGATTTTGAGTCAAGCATTACATTTATCGCATCACCATTTTTTATGATATACGTTCCAATACCCCAAAAAATCCCAACATGTAAGGCAATGTACTTTGATTGTTCATTACTAACCTTATCTAAGTAAATATCTGCGTGCTCTCTTTCGTGTTCAACTTTAGATCCATTAGTTTTGATGACCCATGAAATTCTCTTTGTATTGCCATCTGAGTAATACACGTGTTCCAAAAGTCAATCAAAAGGGGTTTTTTGTCTATTATAAATTCTCGACTTGAGATTTAGTATAATCTCGTAATACATTAATTATATGTCCAAAGAATCTATGTATCTCTTCAACAGTAGTTATGAAGCGTCAATCAATTAGAGTGCCCCCAATGAGTAATTCCATGAGGAGTAATCTTAATACAGGAATTCCCAACGCCAATTTTTTTGTACTGCGGATATTTTGAAATCAAGAGTTTGTGAACTTTATTCATTATCTTACTATTTTTACTATCTACTATCACTGCCTTGCCATGAATCATCAAAAAGAATAGCTTCTCCCAATCGTTTTGATATTTATCTATAAGAAGAGTAACATTGGGATTCCTTCCTATATTTTTGACTCTTTTCAGTTTTTTAGGGTTTACACTTTTGGTCTTTTCGTCCAATGGAATAAAAAATGAATTTTCATGAAATACAAAGACTACTGGTACCACATAGGGATGTGACTTTTGGTCGACAGTAGCCAATCTTGCAACTTTAGCTCTTTTAATCAAAGTCTTTGTTTTTTGATCTAACTTCAATGAATTTAGTTGGTAAATAATCAAATAAAAGCAGGTCATAGATTTGGTTATTCGATGAAAATTGGTCTTAGTCTTCCACAAGCAGGAGTAAACGCAACAAGAGAAAACGTAATCAAATTTGCACAAGCTGCCGAAAAAGAAAACTTTGATTCATTATGGGTGCTTGAAAGACTCTTGTACCCAATTAACCCCCAAACAAAATATCCTAGCACTGCTGATGGAATAATGCCAGAAGAATGGAAAAATATCTACGATCCAATTAACTTACTAATCTTTGTAGCAGCTATCACAAACAAAATTTTGCTTGGGACAGGCGTACTTGATGTTCCATTTCATAATCCAGTAGTTTTGGGTCGTGAGTTTGCAACACTTGATGTATTATCCCAAGGTCGAACAATTGTAGGACTAGGAATTGGTTGGCTAAAAGATGAATACCAAACATCAAACATACCCTTTGAAAATAGAGGAGCAAGACAGACTGAATTCCTTGAGGCAATGAAAAGGGTTTGGACAGACGATGTCGTAGAGTTTCATGGTAAGTTTTACAACATTCCTGCATCAAAGATTGGACCAAAACCTGTGCAAAAACCTCACCCAAAAATCTTGCTTGGGGGATTTTCACCAAAGACATTTCAAAGAATTGCAAAATATGCAAATGGGTGGCTTGGAGTAGTAGGTGCTTCAATAGAACAGCTAGGACAGATCATTCAAGCAATAAGGCAAGAAGTAGAAAAAGCTGGAAAGAACCCTGATGAATTTGAAATGTCTACTTTGGCGCATCCACACGTTAATCAGACAAGCTTGGGCGAAAATAGAATGCCAATGACTGGAACAATTGAGGAAATAGGTTCAGACATTGCCAAGCTAAAAGAAGTTGGATTTAATCGAGTCGTACTTTCTGGGTCAGCAGGTAAAGGGTTTAGCGTAGAAAAAAGAATTGAGCTTGCAAAAGACCTTTCAAAATTTGCTAATTAACATTTGATACAAACTGTGACCTGAGCCTAAACAAGCCTTGTTGAACTTGTATTACCCCGAAAAAGTTGCCTTTTTTGTCTATATAATTTGAATCCTGTACTTATGATCGTAGATTGAAATCACTCCTCAATGCTTGAATCAC
>JAEHKQ010000156.1 GCA_016838795.1 Nitrosopumilales archaeon | reverse complement strand
GATTGGTTTTTTTAGTTTTCGTGTTATATTTTTACAAACTTTGAGAAACTCTTGTCCGTCTCCCATATCTTCAAGGTACATCACAATAACTTTGGTTTGTTTGTGATTTGCTAAGATCTTTAGTACATCAATTTCATTAGTGTCTGCTTTGTTTCCCATGCTAATTACTGCTGAAAATCCTATTCCTTGTGCGCTCGCATCCTCACAGAGTGCTGCACAGATCGCACCGCTCTGTGACACAAGTGCAATTTCTCCAGATTTTGGTGTAATTTTAAGAAAAGTAGAATTCATCATTGTCTTTGGGTCTAGATTCATGACCCCCAAACAATTAGGTCCGATGATTCTAAGATTATATTTTTTGGCGATGTCCTTGAGTTTTTGTTCTAATTTCTTCCCTTCTTCATCGACTTCCTTGAATCCAGCGGTGATTACTATTGCTCCTTGGATCTTTTTCTTTCCACATTCTTCTAGAACCAATGGAACTATAGTATTTTTGATAATAATCACTGCCAGATCAATTGGTGAGGGAACGTCCAAGACACTCTTGTATGCTTTTTTGTAGAATACTGTGGGTCTAGTAGGACTAATTGGAAAAACTGTGCCCTTGAAACCATTCATAATGTTTGATGTGATGGTACGTCCAACACTACCTCTTTTGTCAGATGCGCCAATTATTGCAATTGATTTAGGAGTAAGAAAAACTGACTCTGTCATTTTAACGAACTTTGATCAAATGAAATTGTATAATAAAGTATTCATGAAAATTACAGATCTCTAGCTACCAAGCATCTTTCCAGCAAAGTTCTCACTTCTTGGTATCCACTGTAATTTTAGTTTGGAGAATTTTGCAATTAGTGACCAAGCTTCACGTGCTAGCATACGTAATTCTTCTTGATTGATTGCAAAGTCATGATTGAGCTGGGAGATAGTATTTTTTGAATCACTGAAAATTATTACTTCTTCATTCAAAGCCACAAATTTTTTTAGAGCTGCAATGATTGCCAAGTATTCTGCTTGGTTATTCGTAATATTAGGTTTCTTTTCATAAAATGATTCGCCAGTTTCTTTTACAAAAAAACCATAACCAGGATCACTTCCGCCTGAACCATCAACATAAATACTCTTTACCATTTTTTCTTTCTCCTATTGTTGTGTATTCTTACAAATAAACTAAATCTAATCTAATGTAATTTTTAGAAAGATCAATAGCCCAGCAAGTTCAGCAATTACAACTCCAAGCATGTATGGGAATATCTCTTGTGAAAATAATTGATCCATAGAAAAGTAAGCAAATGCACCAATTACGTTATGAAGAAGTAACATTGAAGAAACAAGAATCATTCCTATTGGCAATTGTGCTTTTGTTTTGGAATACATTTTTCCAAATGTATATATCAATATACCTAAAACTACAATGTTTGCAATTGAAACAGCAGATAGAATTGCTGACGTTGGCTCCATTTAGTTGACTCCACCTTTCCTCTGTTTATTTACTTTTTTCCAATTTGTTAGCAATTTCATCAAATGTCTCCATATTGACTTCTAAAAATGTTGAAATGAAAAAAGTGATTCCATATTTTTCTCCTTCCTTTGAAATAAGGTTATTTTTTTCAAGTACATTGATATGATGTTGAATAGCTTTGTAATCCAAACCCAACTCATTCGCAAGCTGGTTTGTATTTTGTGGTTTTTCTTTTAGAGCAGTAATAATTCTAAGTCGATTTAATCCTCCTCGTGAACCAGCAAAAACAAACCACAAAAGTCTTCTTGCGTGAGGATCATTTGTCATATCTAAACAAGCTTTGTAGTTTTAGTGTATACTTTAGGCATTATACAAAATTTACTCGCAAATTGTTTTTTTCAATTCAGAAAGGTAAAAAAGTAAAAAACTACTGATAAAATGTGAATCAACATGATGGCACTAAACTATGAGTATCCATTGTATAGGCCGCCCTCTGAAGCAAATTCTTTGATTTTTCAGGTAACGGTAGGATGCTCATTTAACGAATGTTCATTTTGTGATATGTATAGATCTAAGGAATATTCTGAAAAGCCATGGGATCAAGTAAAGTTAGAAATGGACATGATGACAAAACAGTTACCAGATACACGTAGGATTTTTTTGGCGGATGGGGATGCCTTGAATTTAGAAACTGATCATATGATAAAAATTGTAGATTATCTTTACAAAAGCTTTCCAAACTTGGAAAGAATTTCATGTTATGCAATGCCAATGAATCTGCTAAAGAAAACTCCTGAAGAATTGAAGAAAATGCATGATGCCGGATTAAATATGTTATACCTTGGGATTGAAAGCGGTTCTGATCTAATTTTGAAAAAAGTCACTAAAGGTGCTGTTGCAGAAACAATAGTAAAAGCTTGCAATAAGGCAAAGGATGCTGGATACATTTTGTCTTGCATGATTATTTTAGGCCTTGGTGGAAAAACTCACTCTAAAGAACACATCAGAGGCACTGCAAGACTAATCAACAGATCACCCCCCCATTTTCTAGGTGCACTGACATTATACTTGGAAAATGGAATTAAAGATGAATTTTTGACAAAATTTGAAGAGCCGTTTATTCCAATATCTGATCCTGAAGCACTAGATGAATTAGAAGATCTGATTAGTCAAATCGACACTAAAGATGAAATTGTGTTTAGAGCAAATCATGGTTCTAATGCATATACCATTAAAGGAACTTTTCCACAAGATAAACAAGCAATGCTCGAAAAAATTGCATGGATGCGACAGCACCCAGAAGTAGTTAGACCAAAAGGGCTAAGAGGATTTTAGAAATCTAAACTGAATAATTCTAGTCTACATAAAAAACATTACGTGAGTTTAGCAATAAGCTCTTCTTTTTTTGGGATCCCAGTAAATTCAAGTTTATTATTAATTACAAGTCCTGGAGCAGTAAATATTGGAAATTTTTCAAGATATTCAGGTTTTTCAGTTATGTCAATGACTTGATATGGAATCTTCATCTCATCTAACATCTTCTCAACTACACTGCAATTTGTACAGCCAGGGGTTGTTAGAATTTCAACTTTAGTCATTTTTAATAAATTGTTCTGGATTCTTTTCAAATGCCCATCTGCAACTGGCACAGCAAAATCGGTATTCTTTACCATTGTGGGTAATGGAGTCTCCTTCATTACCAATTTCCATACCACATACTGGATCCTTCATGCTGATACCTCTAACTTTTTACGAGCAAAATAGAAAAGGATTGGAACCACTATCAAACTAATTAACACTATAGGAATGTAATTTTTTAAAGATTCAGACTCGGCGTGTTCATGTTCATGTGCATCCATCTCAAACTCTGCTGGAATGGGTGTTAGTTCAACCAGTCTATTCCATCCCTCATGAACAAATGTTTCCTCATACCACTCGTGTCCTTCTGGAAGACCATTAATTATTAGAAACGCACCGATAACAATCAGCATCCAACCTGTTGCTTTTTCTATTGGAACTCTCTTTTGTGTCAAATTTTTGGTTGCATTAATTCCAATAATAGCTAGTACTGACATTAGAATAAGCGGTATTGCTCTCCCAACCCCATGTACCACTCCTAGTGAAGCACCCACTTCAATACTTCCAGTTCCTGCAATGTAGATTAACAGCCAATAGAATAATGGATTTGGACATCCAACTCCAGCATTTCCTAAAAGAAGCCCCATAAAGAAAGACTTTGTGTAATCTCCACGATTTTGTATGAATTTTGGTGTTCCAGAATATGAGGGT
>JAEHKQ010000155.1 GCA_016838795.1 Nitrosopumilales archaeon | reverse complement strand
ATAAAGAGTAACTTGCAGATTGTTTTTCCTATTAAAGGTCATCAAAACATCAGTATCACTAAAATTATACTCATCTTTTTCAGGTTCCACTAAATTCCAAAACAAGTAAACATTACTTCTTCCAATTCCTGACGAAGCTGCTTCTGCATAGGTTTTCTCTAACTCTTGAAGTGTTATTTCGTTTGTTGGTGTGTTAATTACAAGTCCAAGTTTTTCATTTTTTGGTAAAGTTTGAGGTACGACAACATTTTGTTCAGGTCCAGAAGTTATAGTAAGAATCGATACTACAATAACGATTGCAATTCCTACGCCAATACCTGCAATTACTTTACTATTCAATAATATTGGCAGTTAACAATACAAGTAAAAAAGTTGTGATGAATTCTTCTACCCTGAGATACAACCAGTGTATCCACATTCTATACAGATACTACAACCTTCAACAAAGACCAAATTATTTTTGCATGTGGGACAAAGAGTGTCTTCATCTACCTCGTCAACCACAGTGCTTTCAATAGGAGTTTCCTCCGGTGGTTTGAATTTCAGGGCGTTAACAACATGGGTTTTAATGTAAGAGTTTGAGATGTGTTGACTTACAAAGTCGGTAATGTAACTACTTGGTCTTACCTCGAAGGTTTTTTTAGCATTTTCACTTGTCATGTGAAGTACCTGTTTGTGTCGTGAACCATCGCGATAAACTGTTATTCCTTTAAGACCCATTTCGTGAGCTAAAAGATATGACGCTTTGACATCATCAACAGATACATCATAAGGCATGTTGATTGTTTTTGCAATAGCGTTACCAATCCATTCTTGCCAAACTGCTTGTGCCATAAGATGATCTGCCCAATGGATATCCATTGCTGTTACAAAGATTTTTTGCATCCATTCTGGAATTTCTGGAATTCCTTGTATAGAGCCATAATTGTCTCCAATCTTTTCTAATATTTCTTCTGAATACAATCCATTGTCCTTGAGAACTTGTTCAAAGATCTTATTTGTGTAGAAGAATCTTCCTACAGTTACTCTCTTCTCAAAAACCAACGCAAATATTGGTTCCATTCCATTAGAGCAGTCTGCTAACATTGATAATGTTCCAGTTGGTGCAACAGTAGTTGTTAGAACGTTTCTTATTCCATATTTTTTGATCTTGTCAATTAAGGCGTCCCATTCAAAATAATGTGATTCTTTTGGTTTTTCATAGTATCCAGCTACAGGAATCTTTCCTTCTGGATATTCTGTTTTAGAGCAAAGTGGGAATTCACCTCGTGATTTTGCTAGTGCTACACTTTCTTCCATGGAATAATATGTTAAAGCCTCAGCTATTTTGCATTGTAGATCATATCCTTCTTTAGAATTATATGGAATTCGTAGCTTGTAAAGAAGATCTGCTACTCCCATAACTCCTAGTCCAATCCTTCGTGAATCCTTTGATGCAATGTCAATCTCTTTAACGGGATAAAGATTAACATCAATGATATTATCTAGAAATCTAGTTGTCTTCCTAATCATCTCTTCATATCCTTGCCAATCAAATTCATATTCTCCATCTGCTTTTCTTTTTACAAGATTTGCCAAGTTGATAGAACCTAAATTACATGATTCGTATGGATAGAGACTTTGTTCACCACATGGATTTGTAGCTCTAAGTGGACCTTCTCTTGCTTTTGCAAAAACATTGTATTTGTTTATTTGATCAAAGAAGATCAGTCCAGGTTCTGCACTCTTCCATGCAGAAAGTGCAATTAGATCAATCAGTTGGTGTGCATTTATTTCACGAACTGGGGATTTGTCTTTTGGGCTTCTTAGCATGAATTTACCTTCTTTTGTGTTTACAAGTGAGTCCCAGAAATCTTCCCAAATTCCTACACTTACGTTAAAGTTTTCTAAAACACCAGGTTCTGTTTTGGTTGTAATGAATTTTTCAACATCTGGATGCCATGCTTCAATAATTCCCATGTTGGCACCTCGTCTTTTACCACCCTGTTTTACCACTTCTGTGACTGTATTGATGATATTCATGAAGGAAACAGGTCCAGATGCAACGCCCGAGGTTGATGCTACAATGTCTCCTTCTGGGCGCAGATCAGAATAGTTGATTCCAACTCCACCGCCAGATTTGAAGATGAGTGCTGCGTCAGAGGTTGATTTCATGATTTTTTCCATGTCATCAGGCATATCTAATACAAAACAGGCTGAGAGTTGGCCAAGACGTCCTCCGGCATTCATCATGGTTGGTGAGTTGGGTAGGAAGTCTTGCTGGGTCATTAGGTCAAAGTATTCTGAAATTTTTTCTGAATAGATATCAAACTTTTTGGCAGCTATCATAACCAATAATTCTTTGAAACCTACCTTCATCTTTCCTGCTTCAGCTAGTGAGATATAGTGATTGACAAGAGCTCTAAAATGCCATTTGTTTAGATAGAATTCGCCAATTTTGAATTTGTAATTAAAGTTGTCAAGTTTTTCGAGATATTCTCTAGCTTCGTCTGTATTCTGTTTGATGTTTCCTTCGTTTGAAAAGATCACTGGATCATATAACATGTCACCTAATCCAACTAGAACAGCCACTCGTTCAAACATTTGACTTGGACTTTCAATAATTTCACTCTTGCTGTTTCGAATAAGATATCTAGACGCAAGGACTCTAAGACAATTAAGATCAAAATTTTTGGCTACCGGATCGAGTAATTTAGCATTTAGCACTCTCATTTTTTCGTCCCTAAGCTTTCTACGCTCATGACGATACAAAATGAAGGCTTTTGCAATCTCACTGTATCCTTTTTCAATTAGAGTGGATTCTACTAAATCTTGAATGTCTTCAACACTAGGTTGCCTTGATGCAGAAAATCCATGTTCAACTAAATGTTCAACAACATATCCAGTTAACTCATCTGCTAGTCCACGATCCTCTTTAGCTGCAACAGCCAATGCTTTGAAGATGGCGTTTGAAATCTTATCTTTATTAAAACTTACTATAGTTCCGTTCCTCTTTCGAATTTCACCGATGGAATTTTCTATTTGCGAATAATCCAATTATAATCTCCCCGCAAAGGGTAAGAATCGAATGAATATAACTTATGTGGCAAAAAATTTTTTCCCAAACTCAAACTTTAGTTCAATAATATTAACACCGGTACTATGAACTTCATACTGGTCAACTTAGTAAAAGATTCTGGATCTGAAAAAGATCAAAATTTTGATCGTGATTTGATCTAAACCAAATTACCAACTACGAATTTCGGATGATGTAAGGGGACTTACACTTGGGACATTTGTCAGTTAATTTTTCGTCCTTATAGCCGCATTCAACACAGATGTGGACCTGCTTTACTGGCTTAAAGGTAGGAGTAAGTTGAGCAGCCTTTTCTATTGTGCTCTTGATATCATCAACCTTAGAATCGTCGCCTAACTGTAGTTGTACCAATAATCCACCGTTCAGCATCTTCGCGATTTTATTGCATTCAGTGATCTTTTCATTTTTAGCGGTTAGTTCAGAAATTTCAGAGTCTTTTAGGCCTACTCCCTCAGAATAAGAATCGCTCTCAATGGTGTTTAGAAGGGAGTTTTTGCCATATTTTTCTCCGTCCAAGGAAGCAAATCTTGAAGAGCCCTCACTTTCTGTCATGCATATCCTAACATCTTCTCCCAGTTCTTTTCCTTTCTTCGCTGCTATATCAACAGCCGTTTCAATAACTTTATGTAAAATATCTCGTCCTTCTTTATTGTCTTTATAACCAAGAATGTTGAAGATGGCTTCACGTAATCCAACCAGATTTAGAACGAGCGAAATAGAATTACGTTGCATGTATTGAGTAATTTTTGCAAGGACTGGATTAAGACCACGCCTAGTTAGATCGGAAATGTCCTTCTTTCTTAATGCCATAGATGAAAGTGCAGGTTTCATTAATATAGCCAATCTAGCTCTAAAGTAGGTTTCATCTTTGTTTGATTCAAATGCTAGTCGGGGTAGATTAATTGAAATAGATTGTAGTTTTATTGCAAGCGATCCTGCGTTCTTGGTAGTTTCATTAGAAATTCCACCACTTGACACTGATCCTTTTGAAACAATAACTTTGCCTCCAAGGATTATAATTTCTGCCAGTGTTTTTGATACATCAGATAGTTTGCCTTTTTCATGATCAATAATTAAACCAATTCTTGGTATTGGTGTAATTTTTGCATAGTTTTTGTATGCTGCAAGAATTGTGTTAACTACTTTGACATCAGAACCTAATTGAAGTCTAAATGAAAGTTGTGTTGTTGTATTATATTTAGATGCAGTAGAAACATTTGCAAATGCATTTGTAAGTTTGTGTTCTAATTCTGAAATATTCTTAGTGTGTTTTGCTAATAGTTGTGCTAATCCATCCATTACAATTTCTTGAGATGCTTCTCTTAAGATTAACAAAATAATTGTTGAAAGAGAAGAAACGAGATCGTCAAGATCCTTTATTGAAGCAATTCGAGAAACTGCAAGATATTTACCACCAAGATCAATGCCATCCTCAATCAATTCTTTAACATTGACAAAAATGGTGT
>JAEHKQ010000154.1 GCA_016838795.1 Nitrosopumilales archaeon | reverse complement strand
CTTGAAGGATTTTTGCAGTGCTTGAGTAATATTCCCAGGTTTGCCATTACCTATCCTTTTTTTATCAATTTGAGTTACAGATTTTACCTCCGCTGCGGTACCTGTCATAAAGACTTCTTCTGCAGAAAATAGATCTTTTTTCTCTAGATCTGTTTCAACTACACATCCTCCATTTTCTTCGATAATCTGAATAATACTATCACGTGTTATCCCTGCTAGAACACCTGATTCTAGTGGGGGCGTCTTAATTTGAGCATCTTTTACAATGAAAATGTTCTCTGCACTACCTTCTGCAATTTTACCTTCATAATTCAACATAATAGCTTCATCATATCCACTCTTTAATGCATCAACTCTTGCTAATGCAGCATTTGAATAATTTGCTGCCGCTTTTGATTCCATTGGTTGTGATCTAGAATCAATTCTAATCCACTTTGAAATCTTACATTTTACCCCTGAGACTTTTCCAGCCTTTGATTCGCCCATTTTCCATTCCCAACATGCAATAGCTACATCAATGTTATTGAGAGGTGGAGTTAAGCCAACTGCACCAACACCACAATAAGCAATTGGTCTAATGTAACATTCTTTGAGGCCACTTGCTTTCACTGTTTTGATTATTGCGTCTGAGATCTTTTTTTTAGAGTATTTCATCTTCATTGAATATAATTTAGCTGAATTGAAAAGTCTGTCAATGTGTTCTTGTAATCGGAAAATAGCAGAGCCATTAGAGGTATTATAACACCTAATTCCTTCAAATACCGCAGTCGAATAATGTAATGCATGTGTTAAGACATGTACATTGGCATTCTTGAAAGGAACAAGCCTTCCATTCATCCAAACTTTCTTGCCATACTTCATAGTTGAATTGAAAAATTATAGCAATTTAAAGAATAGCATAATAGCTGCCTCAGTGATCTGCAAACTAAATATTATCTGAAAAAAAATCATAATCATGAATTGGATTTTAGGTGGAATTGCTATTGCATTATTAATTATGGGACTTGTTGGGCAAGCTTTTGAAATGAGAAAAATTCGTATTTCAACTTATAGAGATGAAGAGCTAGCCTCATCAAAAATTTTCATGAATAAAAAAAATTTCAAATGGTATGTAATGATTGGCGGAGGAATTGTAATTTGGTATCTCGCTGAGCGTGCTCCTCAATAAACTATATAGATCAACTCTAAATACCAGAAAATTATAGTATCATTAAGCGTGTTTTGGGTAACGCCGGACTGAATCTAGATAAAGGTCCAAGAAAAAACCCACCTTGGCACTACTGGTTTAATACCCGTAGCGCCATGTGAAATGTTTTAAAAAATTTTTTAAACGAATTTAATTTCTGATCTTTCTGAATGTATTGCACTAATCGCTTTTTCTATATTATCTGATGAATCTTCTACAACAATTATTATTCTAGATGTTTCTTCTTGCGCATCCATATTTAGAATGTTTAAACCAGCTTCACCAATTTTTGCACTAGTTTTAGATGCAACCTGTTGAACCCTCCACATTTCATCGCCAATCAATGTTACTACTCCACGATTATACCTAATTGTAGCAAGAGAATCAAATCCAAGTAGGTATTTTTCATTTCGTTTAACATAATCCCCATCTAAGAACAAAATCCTAGTAAATTCAATTCCATCCTTTGTATAAGGTGAAAGTATTATGAATTCACTGTATCTTTTATCATTTTCAAGGGAATCTAGTAATCTTTCTGCCGATTTGGTTTCAATCCTAAAAATCGCACAATTTTTCTTTCCAGTTACTATTTTCAAAGGATGACCATTTTTAGAATCTGGCACTCGTTTAATTGTAGTAATTTCTTCGGGGTTTTTCATATTTGTGATAATAATCGGCATATCTGCACCATGTTCCAAAATCTCTTTGATCGCTATTGGATCAAGAATCTTCATTCCAAACATACCAGCTAACCTTGCCTCGTTGTATGATAGCTGTTCTACTTGGCTTAGTCCATCTCCAACTATTTTTGGATCTGCTGAAACAACAGCACTATCCTTTTCAAAATCAATTGTGGTGTCATATTTTTTATAAAAAAGAATTCCTAAATCAGCAGCTGTTCGATCAGATCCTCCTCGCTCATATGTAGTAATTACTCCATCCGACGTTTTTCCAATAAAACCCCCTATGGAGACAACTTCATTTTCTTCAAGCATTTTTTCAAGTGGTTGGATTTTCTCCGAAGATTCAGTTACAAGGAAATTAGTGGATTCAATGTTGTTATCTGTAATGATAGGCCAATTATCCAAACTAATTGCTTCTGACTTAATTCCTTGTCCTTTCAGGATAAAATTCATCATTTGAGACATGAGTATTTCTCCAGAATATGCTAATGCTTTTGAACGAATTTCATCAGCAAATTCCCCTTTTTGCTTTGCATCATCTAATGCTTTTTTTGCATTTTCCAAATGATTCTGGATAACTTTGGAACAATCTTCTTGATACTCAGAACTTACCAATTCTAGAATTTTATCATAAGCGTGTTTTACTTCAACAAGATTAGGTTCCTCTCCATTTTCAGCTTTTCTTCCTAAATCCAAAACAATATCAGTTAGTGATCGAGCTTTCCCATTTTGAATTGTAAGAGGTGCAGAAAAAACTGTAATCACCTTCGCATTTTTTTTTAATTCGTTTACTCTTTGAATGATAATAGGAATCGATAGACCATCTGCACCAATTGCGCTACCACCAAATTTTGCTATTATTAGATTTGTCATGAGATATGAAAAGTTCAAAGTCATCTATTAAGCATTGGTTTTAACCATGATGTCTTTCTATATGGAAAAAGATTTTTTTGATTTTCTTTTCTCTCAAAGTTTAAATGGATTTTAGCAAGGTAGTTTGCTGGGCTCATAGTCCAGGTCGGTTATGACGTCGCCCTTACACGGCGAAGATCCGGGGTTCAAATCCCCGTGGGCCCACCTACCATCATGGGACTAAAATAGGGCGCACATCATGCCATCATCCGATGGAAATTAGCATAGAAAAGATAAACACGCGTACTGATCCCTATCAGCTATTCCTAGATTCTATTAGAAACGAGTCAACTAAGAGACGCTACAAGAATCTGCTTTACCTGTTTCTCAAACTAATTCCAAACCAGTTATACTCTGATTCTCTTAGAAAAATACCACAAGACAGGGAAGCAAAGACACTGGCTACGTTTTTTGTTGATCTTGCAAGAAAGGACGTGGAGCTAGTATCTGATGTTATTGCAGCCTACATTAAAGAAGACAAAAAACGTGTAGAGTCAGGAGAGATTAGCTCCCAAACGTTACCCAACCATATCAAGCCAATCAAGGTATTGCTAGATGCAAATCGCATTCCAATTCACTGGAAATCTCTGAACAAGCTCATGCCACGAAGAGAATCAAGATCAAAGGACAGAGCTTACACAAGAGAAGAAATTCAAAAAATGCTTACAGTCACAAATGACATTACTGACAAAGTCATAATTCTGTTGTTTTCGTCAGGTGGATTCAGATTAGAAGCATGGGATTATTTTACATGGAAAGATGTGATATTTTTCAAAAACAAATTTTTTACCGTCATACAAAAAGGCAACATCTATTCCTCTTTTATCCTTGGTGTCATCATGAGCAATCTTGTATCTTCGTGATGGAAGATTTAACGTGTTTACAAGTTTTTTTAGAACACCTTTACTTTCAACTTCACAAACACCTAAGATGTCTGGCCCTTCATCAGAATTCATTTTTTTAATTATCTTTGCAAGTTGTGATAATTTTCTGTCAAGTACTGTTTTTTTCCATCCGTCTAGCTCGCCTTTTAGAGCTCGTTTGAGTTTTTCAGTTCTTGTTGCTGTTTCCAAATCAAACAAGTTTTCAAGATTCCACCACGCAACATAATATTCCTCTGGCACATCTTCATCGTAGAAAAACTAGACAATAAGTGATTAGTGTAGGATAGGATCAAGTTTTTTGGATAGCCGTTTTATTATGTGTAATTTGTCTGGACTATTGGAAATTCCATTACAACCTTACACATTTTTGAGTGCAGATATCGATGGTGAAAAAAAGTATTCACCGGCAGTTGTGGTTACCCACTGAGCAAAACCACCAGACTCTGGAATCCTCTTAAATGAGCCATCATTTTGCTTCAGGTTTACAAAACCTGCCCCTTGATGTTGCCCAATTACAGGATCATGACCATGTACAGTACCCCCATCAGATTTAGGAAAATTAGGGCTATTTGCCCACATTTTTTGAACAAACTCAAATTGCATTGCGATATTTTTTGCATAACTCATGAACTGCAAGCCCT
>JAEHKQ010000153.1 GCA_016838795.1 Nitrosopumilales archaeon | reverse complement strand
GGAACTACACAGAATGATATCCTTAAGGAGTATATCGCAAGAAACACGTACATCTATCCGCCACAACCATCGATGAGATTAATTGGTGACATGATTAGTTATTGTGTAAAAAAGGTTCCACAGTGGCATCCAGTTTCAATTTCTGGTTACCACATGAGAGAGGCTGGTGCCACTGCAACACAAGAGGTTGCGTTTACACTTGCAAACGCAATTGAATACATCCAAACATGTTTAGATCGTGGTTTAAAGATTGATGACTTTGCACCAAGGTTGTCATTTTTCTTTTGTTGTACCATAGAATTTTTGGAAGAGATTGCAAAGTTTCGTGTTGCGAGAAAGGTTTACTCTAAAATTCTCAAAGAAAAATTCCACGCAAAAGATCCGAAATCCCTTCAATTAAAATTCCATACACAAACCAGTGGTGAATCACTTACAGCACAGCAACCAGACAACAACATCGTTCGAGTCACTATACAATCTATGGCGGCAGTTCTTGGCGGAACCCAATCTCTTCACACAAACTCTAGGGATGAAGCACTCGCATTACCAACACAGGAATCTGCAAAAATTGCTCTCAGAACGCAGCAAATTGTCGCACATGAGAGCGGTATAACAAAAACTGTTGATCCTATGGCTGGTTCATACTATTTAGAGTATCTTTGTGATGAGATAGAGGATGGCGTATGGAAGTACCTAAACAAGGTTGAAAAAATGGGCGGTTCCATCAAGGCAATCGAAAAGGCATTTTTCCAGTCAGAAATTAGACAGAATGCATATCGTCTCAAAATGGAGATTGATCATGATCAACGAGTAATTGTCGGTGTAAACAAGTTCCAAGAGACCAATGAAAAACAAGGGGAGCTTTTGCGAATTGATGATTCTGTTGAGATTCAGCAAAAAAAGGCGATGAAAAAACTTCGTAGCTCACGAAATAACAAAAAAGTAGAGAAGGCACTTTCTGCAATGCAAAGTGCAGCAGAAACTGACAAAAACCTAATGCCGTTTATCCTAGACTCTGTTAAAGCATATGCCACTACCGGTGAAATCAGTAATACATTCCGAGAAGTCTTTGGTGAATACAGGCCAAAAGAGGTATTCTAATGAAGATTGATCACATTGCAATTGCAGTGAATGATGTTGAAGCTGCGATGAAACAGTACCAAGAGGCTTTAGATGTAAAAAATGTTGAATTTGAAACTGTGGAAAGCGAAGGTGTCAAGGTCGGCATCTTGCATTTGGAAAATGGACGCATTGAATTGATGGAACCAACAAATGATTCCAGTCCAATTAAAAAATTTCTTGAAAAAAAAGGTGAAGGACTACATCATATGGCACTAGAAATCGATAACATTGAAGGTGAGGTAACAAGAATGGAAGGATGTGGAATACAATTTCTTGGAAAGGTACGACCCGGTTCTGCTGGCACTAAGGTTATATTCATTCATCCAAAGTCGCTATGTGGTGTTTTGGCTGAGCTCTGCTCACATCCGAAGTAATTTTTTCGTTTTAAATTATTATTCCATCATCTTTAGAGTATCTGTAGCTGTTATGATTCCATAAATCTTTGATTTTTTTGAAATCAAAATG
>JAEHKQ010000152.1 GCA_016838795.1 Nitrosopumilales archaeon | reverse complement strand
CATCGTTATATGTTTTACCTTACTTTTGAGGATCAAGAACAAGATCTTAATGATTAACATCAATGATTAGCATTGAAATTTGATTTTTAGAGCTAGTAATTTTATGATTATTTTCTGAATTTTTGATAAAAAAGTTATAAAATTAACCATTATAATATAAGAAATTACAATAAATTTCCTTTATTTCAAACTCATCCTTTATATTTCAAAAAACAAACACTATATCTATGGCACAGATGCCAGCACTAATCCCAAAAGAAGTCGAAATTCAACGACTTAAGAAAATATGGCTTATCATTATTGCTATGGGATCAACTGCTGCTTCAGTCGAAGTAGACAACTTCGTTGACGGTTCACTCCATCAAACCTCTATCAGAGATAGTGCATTTACACCAGCACACTGGTGGCTATATTCCCACTTTGTGGCTCTACCACTAGGTTGGGGTTCAGTTGCAATCTATGATAGGAAAGTACCAGTTCTTAGAGGTCCAAACAATTCAATGAACACTGGCTTGAAGATGACCATCCTTGGTTACCTTGCAACAATGTTCACTATTGGAGTCAATGAGATGTGGCACTTTTGGTTTGTAGAGGAAATCTTTGCAGTACCAAACCATTGGATGTTTAACATGGGTGTAGTCGTGGCCTTTATAGGCGCTCTAGCATACGTAGTTAGAGTATATGCCAGACTGATTGAACTTGGCGCAGAAACACCAGGTGAGAACCCATACATTGCTGAAATGTACAAGATGGCCTTAGAAGGCAAATTGTACAGCAGAACCATACCCTAGACAAAAACGTGCGATAAGCACACCCTTTTTCTTTTTATTTTATTTAACAAAATCAGATCGATTTAGACTCCTCTAATAAGAAAGACTTAAAAAGATTCTGCGTAATATTATCCCGAATGACTCTTCCTAAAGGATTCGGTGCAGGCGGTGGCGCTGGAGCCACCAGCGCAGATGTAGAACGAATGATTGGCCGTCGTGTTGAAAACATGGGAGGTTTGATAACATTGTCATACATTGCAGCATGGCTTGCAACCTTTGGGGGTACGGCAGCAGGATACTTCTATTATCCATGGGCTTATCCAACCAATAGCGGTCACTTTGCCTTTATTGTACTGACAATTGTAGAGTCAGTTGGATACCTATTCTGTATGAAGGTTACCCAAGAAGGCTCTAACAAAAAGAGCAATGGCATGATGGCTATAGTAATGGGTAGTATTGCAGCAGGCACTCTATACATATCTATATTCGTCGGTTTCTAGACGGAAAGACTCACATTCTTCTATTTTTCATATTTTTGAGGCTAAATTAATGGCCGATCTAAATTTGTGACTAAAATTTTATATACTGACCTAATTCTCTACTGGATAATGGTCTGGCTTAGGCGATCTACCCACTACTTATTCATTATAGTAGTTGCGGTAAACGGAACTTTGCTTACAATTAATGCAGGTGACTATATTTTCTACACTGACTGGGCTTGGACATCCTTTGTAGTATTCTCAATATCACAAACGTTGATGCTAGTTGTCGGAGCTTGTTATTATCTAACATTCACAGGCGTTCCAGGAACAGCTACTTACTATGCATTAATCATTACTGTGTATACATGGGTTGCAAAAGGTGCATGGTTTGCACTAGGATATCCCTATGACTTTATCACTACACCAATTTGGTTACCATCAGCGATGCTGTTGGACTTGGCGTACTGGGCTACGAAGAGAAACAAGCACTCGTTAATACTGTTTGGTGGAGTATTGGTAGGAATGTCATTGCCATTGTTCAACATGGTAAACCTGATCACTATAGCAGACCCGCTAGAAACGGCATTCAAATATCCTAGACCTACATTGCCACCATACATGACACCGATAGAACCGCAGGTCGGAAAATTCTATAACAGCCCTGTTGCGCTGGGTGCGGGTGCTGGTGCAGTATTATCAATTCCGATGGCAGCGCTAGGATGTAAACTAACAACGTGGACGTATAGATGGATGGCCGCTTGGTCAAAGTGGGACTAGAATTCTAAATCCCTCCTTTTCATTTTATTCATTAGCTAGTATAGTTTATTTTCATCATTTTTGGAAAAACCTGATTTACGAAATTTGTATTTAAGCTATTTTGTATTTGATAAAAAAATATTGTACACGTTGTAATCTTTTCTGACTCTAGACACCAATAACCAAATTCAAGATCATGAGAGATGAAGCAGGAATACCATCAGATTTCATCTTCAGCGCCCCGACCTTTTGTAAAATGGGCTGGTGGGAAAAGACAATTAATTCCAATTTTGAATCAGCACATTCCCGAAACCTTTGATTCATTTTTTGAACCATTTTTGGGAGGAGGAGCAATGCTGTTTAACATCCTTACAAAAAACCCCAATCAAAAATGCCAAATCTCAGATTTGAACTCTGATCTAATTTTGACATATGTCACAATCCAAGACAAGGTTGAAGAGCTAATATCATTTCTCAAAAATCATTCAAAGAATTATTTCAAAAACTCAAAATCATATTATTATAAAATTCGAGATGCTGAACCCAAAAGCCAGATAGAAAAGGCCTCAAGACTCATTTTTCTTAATAGAACCTGCTTTAATGGACTATACCGAGTCAACAGTAAAGGGAAATTCAATGTTCCACTTGGTCGTTATACCAACCCCAATATTGTAAATGAGGAAAACCTTCGATCAGTAAGCCATTTTTTAAAATCCAAAAAGATCGTCATTTCTTGTAGAGACTTTTCATCAATTTTGAAAGATGCACGCAAGGGGGACTTTGTTTACTTTGATCCTCCATACCAGCCAGTTAGCTCAACTGCCAATTTCACGAGTTATACACATCGTAATTTCACCTTTGATGATTTGGAACGTCTTGCTGGACTCTGCCAAAAATTAGATTACAAAGGATGTAAATTCATGTTATCAAATTCTAACTCTGAAGAGGTATTAGAGATCTTTTCAAAAAGTAACTGGAAAATTTTTGAGATAGAAGCAAACAGAACCATCAACTCAGATTCCAGAAAACGAACAGGCCATTCAGAATTATTGATAAAAAATTACTGAAGCTTCGAGCGGGATCCGGACCCGCGACCTTTACCTTACCAAGGTAACGCTCTACCAGGCTGAGCTATCGAAGCGATAAAGTTCGATTGTTGAAAATCCTTATAATTCTTGATTAATTTTTTTCAAAACTCAACTGTTAAATTTCCAACTCAGTTAGCTACTCCGAGCGGAGGAGTAGTCAAGCCTGGCCAAAGAAAACTAATTAGTTTTTGGACACGCGGGACTTAAGATCATAATAATGGGTGATCCCGTCTCTTAGGGGTTCGTGGGTTCAAATCCCACCTCCTCCACTTACTATTTTGGGTGCCTGATTCCTTTAGCGTTTAAAATTTCGTAAACATCAGGAAGTGAGAACACAAAACCGATATGGACACAATCCTTTTCTTCACAGAGCTGACAGAAAAGCTCTCCCCTTTGAATAGTAACCTCTGCAATTCTGTTTTTGATATTATCTTTAAGAATAACTCTGTCACCATCAACTGAAATCTTTTCAAGTTTGGGAGCATATCGTGCAAATGTTTTGTCCTTTTGCATCATCTCCTCTAACATGTATGTGATGTATCCTGAAAAGCTGTTGACGCCTTTCATTAAGAGATCTTCTTTGTTTTTTTGGTAGACATCAAAGAATTTGTCATAGACGGTTTCTGATACGGTAATTGATTTGAATCCATCTTTCGGCAATTTACTTTTCCTTACCGTACTTTAAAGTACTTCAACTATATAACGTTTGTTGTTAATCTAAGGGAGTCTTGTCAATAATTGAGAATTGACTTTATACAATAGCATAATTGTAGAGCTTTATGGCAAGAGGATATCAAATAGAAGAGATTAAACAAAAACTGGTAGATGTCCTAAACGATACAAAGATAGGAATGTCTGGTGTTGAGATATCTAAAAAACTTGGCGTCAACAGAATTACAATGACAAAATATCTCAACATCTTTGTAGCTGAGGGTTTGATTAGACAAAAAAACATTGGGAACGTCAATATCTGGTTCATTGAAGAGGGAACAGAACAATTTCAATTTCCTGATGATTATTTCAATGCAAAAACAAAATACATTGAATATTTGACGGAAGGTTCAGAAAACCAAGTTTACAGTATGATCAGAAACTGCCTTCACTCAGATGCTGAAACTCGGAAAATTATGAGTGAAATTGTCATCCCAGCAATTACGTCCATTCAAAAACTCTACAAGGATGGCAAAATTGGTAATTCTGAGGAAAAGCTTCTCAGACAAATAATTTCAAATTCAATACAAATCCTTAATCTTGTTCCCATAGAGAATAACCCAAAAAAGAATATGATAATCCTTTCAGCCGATGCCCAAAGTGTCCTTCTGGCTGAAACTGCAGCGGCTACTTTTCATTCTGATGGTTGGAAGGTCTCTACTTTGGGTGATATGTCTTCAGCAATTGATGTTCTATTTGATTTAGACTTGCAAAAATTTCTTGGGAAGGTTTGGAAACAAAAGAATGGAATAATGATTGTTGTTGTATTTTCTGATACCGAAGAAGGCTTGAATTTTTTCTCGGAGGCTGTTGGTTCTGTCAAAGAAAATGTTGGGAAAAAACTCTTTCTAGCTTTATGTGGCAAAGTTGAAAAAAAGACAGAAATCAAGGCGGACCTGATTTCTGAGAAACCTGAAGATATCATCCAATGGTGCCAGACAACGTTTGAAAGTTCTAGTTCTAAAAATTAAGGTGGGCCGAGTGAGATTCGAACTCACGACCTTTCGATATCTGAATAGATTTATCAGTCGAACGCTCCAGCCAAGCTGAGCTACCGGCCCTCAAAAAATTTCTCTAGGTTGCAGTCATTTAAGTTTAATTTTCTTTCCATTTGATAGAGCAGCCAATTGAAGGATCAAAATCTTTTTCGATTTTTTCATTGGCAAGAAGTTTTTCTATATTGTCAATCATGGTTTTTTCAGTCACCGAATCATCTAGGTTCATAGCATTATCGATTCTTCCATGAAAAACAAGTTTTCCATCCTTATCAAAGAGGAAGGGATCTGGAGTACATGTAGCCCCATACTTTTTTGCAATTTCTTGAGAATCATCTACTAGATAATCAAATTTGATTCTTTTTTCCTCTGCAATTTTTTTCATATTTTCAAAGCTATCATCAGGATAGTTAATTGGATCGTTACTGTTTATTCCAACAAGAGGAACCTTTCCATTGAATTTTTCATAAATTTCTTTTAATGCTTCTACTTTAGCTTTAACATATGGACAGTGATTGCATATGAAAACTACAAGTAAACCATCATAATCTTTGTAATCATTTAGAGAATGTTTCTTGTCATCGATTCCCATTAAATCAAAATCTGGTGCCTGATCACCAGTCTTCAACTTAATCTGTGATTCAAGTAAAACCATAAACAAAACAACAAAAAAGCAAATAAAATCTTTGTCAAGACAACAATTAAAATCAACACGAAATTCATCCACTTTAAGGGCTGATAGTTCAGACTGGTAGAATACCCGCCTTGCACGCGGGGGGTCAGGGGTTCAAATCCCCTTCAGTCCATTCAATTTTTTAAGTCGATCAATTCAGATTTCCAGAATCCAAGATGGCTTTAAATATGATTAGTAAAACTGACATATTCATGGTATCAGCGGCAGATGGATGGCCAGTATGGATTCCCCTCATTGT
>JAEHKQ010000151.1 GCA_016838795.1 Nitrosopumilales archaeon | reverse complement strand
TTTTTCATCCTAAAATTTGATAATCAGAAGTGATTGAAATATACTTAAATGACCTTTGGGTGAATCTGAGTTATGAGTTCTGAGATTAGACTAAAGAAGTTACGTGGTTCGGGAGGTTACATTATGGCCAATGTAACTGATCAACAACAACAGAAAGGCAATTTAGGTGGACCCGATCTATTTTTGGCTTCAATTGGCAGATTAGACTCCGAAAAAATTTCCAAATATTTTTGCAACACTTGTGAAAAAGAATATGAAAATAGTCCTAAAATAGAATATGAGAATCCAAATGAAGTGGTATCAGAGAATCTAACTTTAGTTGAAAAAGGACAGTACATTTGCACTACGTGTGGTTCAGTTTTAGCAGAATACAGAGAATTTCAAAAGCCAGATGAACAACGTGGTGTTGGTAGCGCTAAACCCATATCCACGGATCAAGACACTTTACTTCCACCACCAACTGACGAAACCCCTCTTACAATGCCTGATTTTTCTCAAACAGGGACTGAAACTCCTGTTTCTAGTCAAACTCAACCTATTGCCACAACATTTAGTTCTATTTCTGGGATGGTAGTGTATGATGAAAACGCAAAAAGAGTTGGTACTGCGAAACAGGTAGGTGTAGATTCATCTCAGAAGATAGTACTAGTTGTTACAAATAATGAAGGAAATGATGTAACTATTCCTTGGGATAAGATTAGTAAAGTGGGAGAAATTGTCTTACTAGGAACTTCAACAGGAACAGCTTCTCAATCTGGACAGTGTTCTAGCTGTAATTTTGTAAATAAGGCTGGTTCAAAATTCTGTGAGCAGTGTGGAACAACTCTTTAGAGTGTGAAATTCAAGCAGGTTAACGTATAAGATAAGGATGAAAGTAGTTTGTCAGCTAGAAAAATTTCAAAAGGAATAGTCAAAGATATCATAATTGTTGTTGTAGGTGTTTTAATAATTTGGTTTGGTTTGCAAATAATTTTTGGAACAGAAAATCCATTTTTTGTTGTTTCAAGTGGAAGTATGGTTCCAGAATTAGAAGTATATGATGTATTAATAGTTCAAGGAAACACCCCTTTTGAAGAGATAAAGGTTGGTGACATCATTGTTTTTGATCGTCCATCTGGACATGATAGAGTAATAGTTCATAGAGTTGTTGCAATTATTGATGAGGATCCTTTTACTCTAAGGACAAAAGGAGATGCAAACCCAGCCTCGATTCCTGGAACAGATTTCCCTATAACTGAGGAAGAATACATCGGACAAGTTGAATACGTGATTCCACAAGTTGGGTATATCACAAGAATTCTAAGTCCGCCCATAAACTATATCGTAATTGCAATAATTGTCGGAGTCATGATTGTCAAACAAATTTTAAAAAGCAAGAAAGAGAAAGTGTTTCGTCTTGATGAATTGGGTTCGGATAATGGTACCGTGGAACAATCCTCAATTAAATTGGATGAACTAGCCGAAATTCCAAAAGATGATGCCTATACAAGTTCTGAAAGTAAAGAAATTCAAGACAAACATAATCAAGAAGACGGCGCCGAGTTAAAGTCTGATTCAAAAAATAATTCAGATGATACTGAAAGAAAAGATTAGGTTTATTCTTCTTTGTTACTAATTTTGAAAACTCGTTTAAAGTAGTCAGATGGTTCTGTTGGTTCTAAGAAGTCATCTTTAACTTTTGCAAGATTCTTTGCCAAGTTCATCTTGTAACCTAACTGCATTTGTCGCGCGATCTGAATTCTTTGGGCTTGTGGCGAACCTGCACCATGCATAGACTCTGTCAAATATCCTACAGCATTTCTACCCATAGTCATGTTTTCAATCAATCTCAAAATTCTCATTCTGTTTTCTACATCAACGCCCTTTCTTCCTGCCAAGTATTTCCGAAGCATAGGGCCGGTTTCTGGATTTTTAAAATCTTTTTCTGAAGGCATTGTTACCATAAGACCGCCTGCAATATCTTGAGCTAATCGAGCAATCTCATATGGAAATCTAGTAACGTTGTGTTTACACACATTTGCTAACATATCATCATTCATCCAAACTCCTGATTTCATCTTGTGTGATTGATAAGATGA
>JAEHKQ010000150.1 GCA_016838795.1 Nitrosopumilales archaeon | reverse complement strand
TATATCCAATAATTTTTGGTTTCAACCCCAATTCGGCTAAAAAACAATATTTAAATACATTTTTTTAATCTTAATTGTAAAATGGTTAAATGTCCTCTATGCGGCGAACTGCTAAATCACGAATCATTAGTATCTAATCACATCAAAAAGATTCATCCTCAAAGACCCACCATTATAAGTTACTGATTATTTCCATTTTTGCCTTAGGCTAACTTTGTTAGGAAAATTTTATGTTCAGTGAAGCAAATTTTACATCTTAAATTAAAAATTAACATTTTGAGCACCGGTCATGACTAGCTTTCAAAACAAATGGTCCAAACCACCATCTTCAGGAATTACTGAAAAGATCACGGAGGCGGTAAAATCAAAGGGCCCTCTTAAACCAAGAGTAGAGATAGCTATCCAAAGACTCCAAAAACAGATTTCTAAATTAGATAATATGCTTTTAAAATTAAAAGAGAGAGATGAAAAAATTTTTCAACGAGTTGTCGTTGCGACTCAGCAACATGAAACTCAAACGAGCAAAGTATTATCAAACGAATTAGCAGAAATTCGTAAAGTTTCTAAAATCTTAGGAAGTGCAAGAATGGCACTTGAACAAATTGAACTTAGATTAACTACTGCCCACGATCTTGGTGATACTGTAGTAACTATAATGCCAACAATTGGCCTAATGAAAAACATGAAATCATCTCTTGCTAAATTTATGCCAGGAGCAGAACAGGAAATTAGCAGAATGGCAGAAATGTTGGGTGGCTTGATGACTGAAACATTTTCTGGTGACGCTTCATTTGGAATTGATGAAACGACAAACACCGAATCAGAAAAAATTCTGCAAGAGGCAGCCGCAGTGGCTCAAAGCTCTGTGGACACAAAATTTCCAAACACACCCACCGAGTCTGAGGTTCCATCCACAACTCGATTCATGTAAAAGATTTTTTCTAAAAAGAATTTTTGATTTTAGGGTTGAGGACGTGATTCTTTAAAACTCTGGATCTTTTTGCCTTCTGTATCTACTATTTCATCTATACCTGATAATTTGTTTCGTAGATCATTAATGATATTTGCCACCTCATCAGCCTCACTTTCGACTTGAGATCTCTTTCTTGTGAGCTCATCAATCCCTTTGTTTTCTTCATCAATGTATTCTCTAACCTTGACAAGTTTTTCTTTCAAATTTTTAATATCAACAGATTCATCTTCAATACCCTTTTCAAGTTTAGTTCGCTTGTCTTTGAGATTCTTAATCATCACGCCGACATAATCAATCGCCTCTTCAAGTTTTACCCTCTTATCCATAAGGGCATCAATTCCAATACTTGAGGCTGTAGATGTTGTTTGGGGCTGTGATTCAAATGAACTAGTTTCAGTCATATGAGGTGTTGGTTCTGGCTCTGTTTCCGTTGGTTTTGGTTCATAGCTTTCAGATGATTCTTCTTCAACCATTTCTCCCCCATAACCTTCCTCATCCTTTTTCGTGAAACGATCAAACAGGCCAACCATGACTTATGTGAATCGTATAGAATGGATGTTATTAAACATACGATTAACTAATAAAATTAGCATCTCATTAAAATTAAATAAAAAAAAAACAGGTGGTTTATACAACCAAAATCGACGTTTTGAAAGATCCGACATTTGATCGACTCACTTCAAGTAATTCAACTGTAACTGGATCCATTTGGAATAGTTCAAAGGATTTTACCAATACGAGGTTTTCTATTCCCCCTGGAAGGAACGCAATTGCAAAAGTCATGGTATCTTCACTTTGTTTGTTTATATTTTCGGAAAGATCATCTACAGAAGTCACAACTAGGGGCGATGCTGCTAGCATGAAAATTATGCCAAAAACAGCACGTAAATTCTGGTTTTGAGATTTTACCATGTCATAGCAATTATGATCAGTGTAGATTAGGGACGGTGAGAAACGGTTCTGTTCTTAATATATTCTGGAGAAAACTCAGAAATTTTCAAAAAATTTTAGAAAAAAATCAAAGACTGAGATTGTCATAATTTGAACCTAAAACTATGCCTTTTGAAAATTTTCTAATAGAAATTTTTCCCCGCAGAAAAAAAACATGATTTTTTGGCATTTTTGGTGGTGAAACACCTGTTCCGCTTTACGTTCCGCTTTAATGTTTCAAGATGGCCCTGATAAACAAAGCTGCCGTATATTATTCATGTCAAAACAACAATACAGATCAGAAATGGGCATCATGGGTGATATCTTAGATGTCACAGTGGATGGTGGGCGCGAAGGTGTCATCATTTCTGCCATATCTAGAAAGGCGAACCTCTCTCATTATGCAGTATTAGATAAATGTGAGAAGTTAGTCACTGCAGGATTGGTAGATTCGGTAAAAAATGACAGGAACCGACTCTTCATGATAACTGAGAAAGGACTTGAATTTTTCCAGGAGTTTCGAAGATTTCAGAACCTAGTTGAATCCATGAATCTAAGATATTAACTGATGAACCAAGAAATGATTGTACCATATAGGCAGGACTTTATTCAGGAAGATGGAATGCTTTTTGTAAGGACAGAAGGTATTCCCCCAACGATGATTAAGGCGCCGATTATTCTAGCAGGCCTAATTATAGTTACAGCAGCAATTCCACTCCAGAACTCATTTAGTTCTACAAAAACCCTTGATCTAATCATCTTTCAGGATGGTTCAACACATGTCTTTTCTTTGATCGAAATTGACCCTCTTGAACCAGACTTTACAGTGAATCTTTTTGGTAATTCTATTGATAACTTAGTGGCAGTAGGAGAAAACGACTTTTTACTATACACAAAAACTACAGGTAGTTCTACGCTTGTTGAAACATTTGGATCATCTACAATCTCAATAGATTATGATACCCATGATCTTGTTTCGAAAGAGGGCAGAATTTGGACATTTTCTATTCAAGCACCATCAGATTATACTTTGTTAATGCCACAAAATTCTATCATTGTAGGAATGAGTGCTTTACCACAAAATATGGAATTAATCAACGAACAAACTAAACTTTCGTTTCTAAATGGACCAAACGAGATTAACTATATCCTTGGAACCCCAACATCATCTCAAACATCATCATCAACATCAGAACCACTAGATAATTCATTGATATTCATCGGAGGTGCTATTGCCTCAGCTGTTATAATTGGAATAATATTCCTTAGAAAATTCCAAAGAACATCAAAGAAAATTGAAACCACACAAACAAAAACTGAGTCTATAGAAACGCCTGATCCTGAAACCATATTCCAACTAAGACCCAATTTAAGAGAGGATGACAAAGAAATTATAAATTTTATTTTCAATAATGGAGGACAAGCACTAGAAAGTGAATTAAGAAAAAAATTCCTTCAACCTAGAACCACCATGTGGAGGGCTGTAAAAAGACTTGAAAGACAAGGAATTATTGAGATTGTTAAAAAAGACTTGCAAAACTTGGTTAAACTAAAGGGAGGATTAGAGGAAGAACAATGAGAGCAATCACATCTTTTTGTCTATTGGCTTTGGTTGTAAGTATGGTCTTTAGTGGGATCCCAATTTCAGTAGAGGCACAGGCTGACCCTAATATTTTGCTGAAAATTGCATCACAGGCACAAAAACAAATTGAAACACAAATTTCTAACCAACAAGTCTCAGATGAAGTCCAGAAATTATTTGAAGAGGGCTCAGCAGAAGTAGACTCTCTAAAGGACTCTTTAGAAAATGATGATATTTCATCTGCTAGAAACCATTTTCTTTCAGCCATGAAAATTTTCAAGAAAATTTCTCAAATGATTTTAGAAAGACCTACAGTTGGAACCGCTATATCTGTCTCTAATACAGCATATAGTTTATCTAGTGATCTTGAACGAATGGTAAAATTCCTATCTAAGTTGAAAACAATTGCTGAAAAACATGATTCAGGAATTGACTTTTCTGAAATTGACCGGCTAATTAGTATCACAAAAAGCAATATTTATGATGGTAATTTTGATGAAACCAAGAAGAACATTGTTCAAATCAAACGTTTGCTTAGTGATATAAAAACAACATTAGTTGCCCAAGCCAATGAAAGCAAAACCGCTAGAGCAAAAGATTTTGCGCAAAAACACTTGGAAAAACTTGCTAATCTTATTGAGAAGGTAAAGAACCTAGAAGGAATTGATCCTTCTCAAATTCAAGAGGCTGAACGAATTTTATCTGAAGCAAAGAATCTACTTTCTGATGGTAATACTGATGAAGCATTCAATTTATTGAGAACACTCAGTGAATTAGTTAAAAAACTAAGAAGTTAAAAATTCCTATTAACACAAACTTCATATACATTTTTGAGATGATGACAAAACATGGCTTCTAAAGCAATTAGTGTTGGGGTTGGCATTCCAATGATGGTTGTAGGAGCCTTGATTGCACTATTATGGGCTCCAGCAGAAGCAGAATTGGAAGAAACCATTGAATTTGTTGGGAGCCTAATCGGAATTTTAGGTGTGGTCTTTTTCATATCAGGATTGTTTTATGCAAAAGAACCTGTTTTGAATTAAATCATCTTTTCAAAACTAATGCGTAAACCTCATTGAATAAATAATGACAAGAAATAATGAAAATAATTGAAAGTACGATTATTTGAAGTATTTACTTCAGTAGAAGGCGAAGGAATTCTCTATGGAACAAAAACACTATTTGTAAGACTTGCAGGATGTCCATTTACCTGCTTTTATTGTGATACTTTAGATGCCCTTCCTTTAGATTCAGGAACTGAATACACACTAGAACAGGCATGTGGTCTGATAGATGAAAATCTACAAGACAAGACATACAAAGTTAATTTTACTGGGGGGGAGCCTTTACTCCAACATGAAGCCGTTGCGGAATTGGCCAAACACATCCAATCAATGAAAATTCCAACCTATCTAGAATCATCATGTTTTGATTCCAACAAATTCAATCATGTTTTACCGTTTATTGATTTTGTAAAAATTGAATTTAAAACACCAGACGCTGAATTTGTTGATTCTAAACACTATTCAAACCTAATGGAAAATGCTTTGGGGTGTCTGAGATCTTCAGTTTCTTCAAAGAAAAAAACATACATCAAAATTGTTGTAAGCTCAAAAACGAAGTCAGAACCATTCAAGAAGTTATTACAAAATATATTCAAAATTATAACACGAGATGATCTTTCAGGATTTATTATTCAACCAACATATGGGATAGCAGAACCAAGTTTGCAAAGCCTCCTAGAATTTTATGATCTTGTACATCCATATTATAATGAGGTACGAATAGTTCCACAATTACAAAAATTAATTGGCGTTCCATAATTTAGCCTCAAATAATTTTGACATTAGGTACAAAATCACCACTTAACTTCAAATATCAGCAAAAACCCTTCTAATTTGAAAAATGGACAAAGAAAGAGTAAAAAAACTGGTTAGGGAATTAATCATCGAATTAGGAGAAGATCCAACCAGAGAAGGATTACGTGAAACTCCTAACAGAATTGCTGAAATGTACAAGGAGATCTTTAGTGGATATGATTCTGATTCAGAGCTTTCAATTCAATTTTCTGAGGATTCGGATGTAGTTATTGCAAAGGATATTCAGTTTTATTCAATGTGTGAGCACCATATTTTGCCATTTTTTGGAAAAATCCACATTGCATATTCTCCAAATGGAAGAGTTTTTGGAATCTCAAAATTAGTACGTCTTGTAGAAAAGTACGCAAAGAGATTACAAATTCAAGAACGTTTGACAAAAAATATTGCTGATGAACTTCATTCTCAAGGTGTCAAAGGTGTTGTGGTAATAACAGAAGCTGAACATCTATGTATGAAGATGCGCGGTGTGAAAAATGATTTAAAAATGACTACCATAGCATATCGAGGAATTTATCAAAACAGGGAAGAAAAAGAAAACATTGTTTCGATGATTCATAAAGCACATTCTGAATCATTCACTCTTTAAGTTCTAGTGAAAAATTAAATACTCTATTTATAGACGATGATCGTGGGCTCTCACGATAATATACATATACCAAAGGAATCATGGCCACACTTTACATGGTATGTCATAGAATTTGTAATTGTTGTGTTGATAGCTTTTCTGATTGCATTTCAAGTAACCCCACTATTTGAAGAAATGGCTGTGAGTCAAGGATTGGAATGTTATCAAGAATCACATATAACAAAATGTTCTCCAGCAGAAGAACCAACAACTGATGAATCTGTACTAAACTGGATTTTCGCTAGCATTATATCACTAGTATTTTTAGTCTGGTATATTGGCATAAGAGGATTTGTATTAAAGAAAAAAATTTTACAAAATCGTTAGTCTAAAAATTTTTAATTCAAATATTTTGTTTTGTCTTTGATTCTTGCTTTTTGAAATGCAAGTTTACGATTATTACATGATTCACATCTTCCACAATGAAATCTTTTGTTGGAATAGCAACTCCAGGCATTGAAAATTGAATCACCAAGAATTTTGTAACCAATTTTTATCATATCGCTCTTTGAAAGATTATCTCTAAATGGTGACCATATAGTCACAGACTTTCTTAATCCCAACTTGATACCATCTATCTCACCTTGGTTGAAGGCCTGTTCAATTTTTTTTGAAAATATAGGTCTACAATCAGGATAATTTTTGTCTCCTTTGTGTGCTCCAAGCGCTACAACAGAGGCTTTCAAACTAAATGCCCATGCTGTTGCAATAGATAGAAAGACCGCATTTCGTATGGGAACCACAATTGAGTATTCAAACCGTGAAGGCAATTTGGGTTTTGGATTAGTCAACACATTAGTTGTTCCATACAAATCTTTCATGAAGCTTATATCAATAATTTTGTGTTGCTTTAATCCAAGAATTTTTGCAAATTTCTTTGCCTTTTTTATTTCTTGGTTTGCTCTTTGTCCATATGAAAATGAAATTCCATATAGATGATATTTTGATTTGAGGTGAGCACAGGTACAAACCGAGTCCAATCCCCCACTAAAAACTACAACAGCTTTTTTCATAACTAATCAAGCAATTATTTTTTGATTATTCTTGCACCTTTTGTGGGTTTACAAATTACAGTCTCAGAACTTATTTTTGCTTTAGAAAACCCCTTTTTCATTGAAGAAGCTATTCTTTTTAGATTAGAAGACTTTGTTGCAAATGCAATTACAGAGGGGCCAGCACCACTAATTGTGACACCTAATGCACCAGAGGCCAATGCGTTTTTTTTCACATGGGAAAATCCAGGAATCATATGTTTTCTTGCAGGCTCTACAATTTCATCTATGATCGATTCTCCAATTCTCCTAGAATCTTTTGTTAAAAATCCAACAATAATTGCTGCAGCATGTTGCTGATTCCTAATCTTAGCTGTATGTTCTATTTTTTTTGGTATTACACTTCTTGAAACTTTGGTCTTTTTTTCGGGAACTTTAAGTTTTGGAATTGCTACACATAACACAAGATCTTTTGGAGGATCAATTTGTATTACATCTAGAGGTTCTGTTCTAACAATAACAAATCCACCAAGTACTGAAGCAGAAACATTGTCATAGTGAATTGTTCCTGCACTTGCTTTCTCTCCAATGCCTGCAAACTTGACTAGCTCATTTGGATCAAGTTTTAGTTTGAATAGCTTATCAAATGCTACAGCAGCACCTGCAGCTGAAGCTGCACTACTGCCCATGCCAAAACCTGCAGGCACACCTTTCTTTATTTTGATTTCAATACCAGAGTTAACTTTGAATTTATTTAACATGGCTTTGACTACGAGACCAGCAGTATTCTTTGTAGGATTTACAGGAATTGGGTCTTTTGAAATTATTTTGATTCCTTTTTCCTTTCTCTTTGAAAGCTTTACTTCATCGAAAAATGCATCTAAAGCAAGACCAAAAACATCAAAACCTGGACCTAAATTTGCCGTTGATGATGGCGCTATTACAGTGACGCTATTTACCAATTAATCTTCAACCTCTTCTCCCAAGTTAATGGTTCTACTTAACGCAGTTTGCAAATTAACCATTCCTTCGCCAGTTACATTTGATAAGGGAATTAATCCTTGGGCAAATCCACCTAAATTGAGACCACGCAAAATGTTTGTAGTTAACGTATATGTTTCACCATCAGCCTCTTGAGAAATAGCATTTTCTAATGTAGATAAATTGGTAGACCACTTTAGAATGTCTTTTAGTTTTTCACCAATTAGATCAGTTTTTGTTAGAACGTTAATTACAGGCAAACCAAGTCGT
>JAEHKQ010000149.1 GCA_016838795.1 Nitrosopumilales archaeon | reverse complement strand
TGTTTGAAGATCTCTCTGAGCCTTTCCTCAGATTCACCATAGTATTTTCCCATGATTTCTGGGCCACTTAGTGAGATGAAATGAGCGTTTGTTTCACCGGCAACGGCCTTTGCCAGTAGAGTTTTACCTGTTCCAGGAGGCCCATATAAGAGAACGCCTTTTGGTGCTTCGACACCTATTTTCTCGAATAATTCTGGGTGTCGCATTGGCAGTTCTACCATTTCACGAATTTTTTGAACCTCGTTTTTCAATCCGCCAAGTTCATCATAAGTAATTCTTGGATGTGATACATCGATTGCTTTGGTCATTGAACCAAGCTTGAAATTGTTTGTTCTGTAACTATAACTGGCTTGGATGGTTTTGTACTGGTTACGATAAATTGGATCTTACCACCCATCTGTGTTCCTAGAGTGATGGTATCACCTGTTGTAAAAACGTGATTAAGAAAGTTTTGTGTCATGTATTCCTGTAGTCCTTCAGCTTGGATCTTTTCTGTCGGTGATAGAACAATTTGTTCTGCAGCTGCAGCTTCTGCAGCCTTAACTTTGATCTTGTCATCAATACCTGCACCAATGTTATGTCTTGTGGTACCATCTATCTTGATTATTCCAGAACCATATTCCTCTGGGGAACCAGGCCATAACTTTACATGAGTTTTTTTGTTATAAGTTAATTCTAGTATCTGGCCAGTATTCCATTTGGTATCTTCGATAATTTTTGGATCTACAATAGCTCTGCTATTCCCAACATGTTGTTGAGGAATTTCCTCAATTTTTAATTCTAATTCACTCATTCATATCACCATCTCATCTTCAAGTTCTTGGTTGTTCCAAATCTTATTACAAGTAAAACATTTCACGTGATTGGCATCAATTCTTCTAATTTCAAAATGTTGCTTGTATAATACTCCGCACTTTTCTTTCATATCATTTACCCTTTGCCTTCATTCCCTAATTTTTAATTTTAATTCACTCATTCATATCACCATGAAAAAGATGGGGTCTATTCGACCTCCACTGTTTTTCCTTTTGGTTTTTCTTCGGCTAATTGCTTGAATATGATTTCAAGAATGCCGTTCTTGTATGATGCCTTTACAGAATTTTCGTCAACCTTTTGTTCAATTGGTACCTTAACATGGTATTTCTTATCACCGTGTTCTGCGTCAATGTTTACAATTTTTCCATCAACTACAATCTTGACGTCCTTCTTTTCTACTCCAGGCATTTCTGCAATCAGTCTTACTAGCTTTTCCTTGTCATCCACTAGAGTATCCACAAGTGGTTCTCTGGTGTCTGATGTTGGAACTAGTCCTGGCTTTACATTTCCATACTCCTTTACTACAGGCCTGCCGTCAGGGCCAACGGTCATCGTATAACCGTAATAGAACGGTCCAGAGATAGAACCTGTCGATCTAACATCCTCAAAGAGGTCATCCAGATTTACGAAGGATCTGGACATACTTTTGAAGAGTCTATCAAATTCGTCATCAAAGAACATTGTCATAAACACCTATAATATGTAATATATATGACATTATATAAGTATTATGGTTAATTATAAGTCTAATTACACAATCCTATTATATATTACATTATATAATGATATTCATGAGGCTAGCAGGCGTGTCCGTTCCTGAGGTTGTTCGGGAGATCATCACTAGGAACCGTTCCATCTATGACTGCATCAAGATGGATCTCATTAACTATACTGCCTTGGCAGTCAAAATCCAGCCTGATGTGGAAAAGCTCCTAGGAGGCCCAGCCAATCTGAATACCATAGTAGTGGCGATAAAGCGCTATGCCGACTCTTTTGAGGAAAAAGAACCAGTCAAGGAGGACCTCATTCTACACAATGCTAGACTTTCTGTAACTGATGGTATAATGGATGTTCGTATACCCAAAGAAAGCTTTAGAATTGCAGATTCTTCGGCTCTGTTTGAACAATTCGCAAAGATAGATCCTGATTATGAGTTCTTTAGACTAGCTGATTCGTTTCGTTTCTTGACAGAAGATTTAGCTGATGTAAGGAAATTGTTTGAATCGTTACCAAATATTCAAACAAGCTCCAAGCTAACTAGAATTACCATTGGTATTCCAACAGGACATAATCGTTCCGATGTTGGTAGCTTTGTAGCTGATATACTTCATGCAAATGGAATAGAGTGGGAGGATGCCTATTTCAGTCGTGATAAAATGATAATTATGCTGAATACCAAGGATGCATCTCGTACGTATGACATACTACGCTCTGAAATTTCTAGGTAAAATAAGTATTCTATAATTGTTTTAGATAAAAAAAGGAAAAGAAGAGATTATCGTCTTCTTCTTGGAGATCTTCTTGCTGTTCTTCGTTTACCAGCTGTTCTTCGTGCTGGTCGTTTTGCAGCTGTGCTACGTCTACGTCTTGCTGAAGATTTTTTTCTTGCTGCAGCTTTATTTGCTGCATTTCTTTTTCGTGTGCGTGCTGCTTTTTGTGCGGCTGCACGACGTTTGGCTGATACCATTACAAAAATTGTTTTATAACCAGTATAAAAAGTAGTTAGTTTTAACAAAAATGCGTTATAATGCCACATTTTACAAAAAAAATGTAAAAAAAATTTTCTTTAACGTGTTTTTAACATTATAAAACGCATTTTACAACGTAAACAGTACGAAAAACTATCAAATGTTTGTTGTAAATGAGCCAGTAATGAGTATGTAATGTGTATGTAATGACTATGTAATGATTATGTAATTTTTTAAAAAAAATATTGAAAATAGCAATGTTTCTTTTAAGCTTGATTCTAGCTTCAGAAAAAAAGACAGAAAAAACCTAGAAAATAGTTTCCCAAGCTTGTTCAAGATTTGGTCTTATTTTCACAGAAATGTAGGTGTAAATTCTGCAAAATTAGGCTTGAGTTTCCTGATTTTGACCATATTGATGGAAATAGCTCAAATAATGATGTTTCAAATTGCCACTTTTCAATTGTAAAAAAGGAATAACCCATTACCTTGTGGGTTCTGCTGGAAGCATAGGCCCAAGTAAATTATCTAAAAGCTAATCAGAGCCACAAGAAGCTTAACTATGTTTGTCATCATTTTTTGTAAGATGATATAAAGCTCCACCTAGCATCATATCCTGAAAATTCTTAATGTAAAACCTGGATTCTTGAAACGATATCGCCTCTTGCCAACGTCTGAGCATGATATTCACACACTCGCCAAATAGCTCTACAAACAGGTCTCTTACGCTTTCCATAAACAAAAAAGTATTCTATTATAACCAAATGGCCTTCGTAATCACAATTTTGCATCGCACACAAGACCAAGTGATTCATTACAATTTCAAATGATAAAAGACGTGGTTATAGTGTAAAGCGATCTGAAAATTCTTAGATTAGAAGAATAAAACTGACTCATGAGTATCAATAAATATTGGCGTCAGTTAGTTTTTGCATGCCAAGTATGAAATGCGTATCATGTGGAATTGGATTCTTTTCTCCTACAGGTGTAGACAAGTGTTCAAAGTGTGCAGGTAAAAAATCACAGCAAACCGAATCAAGTCATGATTCTTGTGGTTGCGGCCATAGCCACTAAAACCCATATTTTCATTTTTAATTAACATTTAATACGAACTGTCAACTGATTATGCAAACTGTGGTTAGAGCTTAGTAAAGGATCAACTTTTCTTCTCTGGCCCCCTTTTCTCATCACCCCAAGAAAATGCAAAGATGAATCTGATAAACAGTATCCACAGACGAGTCATAGAGTATCAAATCAAGCAACTAAAGAACGAACTCGCTAAATTCGGGGAGTAATTCTTCCTCTTTTTTCATTTCTAGTAAATCAGATCTTTAGCTATAAAAAAAATAAAGAAAAAAGTAAGCGTCGTTCTATTGCAGGAGGTCGATTTCTTACTTTCTTCTAATGTGCACTAACTGCTGGACGGCGAGACCCCACGTTAGTAGGGTGAAGGCGATTGGAAACAACCCGCTACTCAGAGTGGGTATTATTCCCATTGGGTTCGCGTTGTTAGAGTACAACGCTAGTGCTACTGGTAGTGCTGCCAGGATAATTGGTGTCTTGTATCGTGAGATACTCAAAACACTTTTGTTATTCCTTAATTCTTGTGTCATTGTGAAGTGTGGGAACCCTTCGATCTATATCAAAGGGACCAAACTTTTCGTGTCATTCTAGTTCAAAACCTAAACTTTTTCACCAGAATAGTTCAGAATGTGAACATTCAAGCGTTTTGTCTCATATGGGATTACTCACCATGATAGATGAGCTCGACAGAAAAATCCTAAACATGCTCATTGCGGATGGACGCCAGTCAAATAGAGTAATCACACGAAAGCTAGCAGAGGAAGGAACCCGCATCTCAGAACGAGGTTTAGGTAAACGAATCGCAAGACTAGAACGACAACGAATCATCACTGGTTATACGGCAATGGTAGACATGAAAAAGGTCGAGATGGGCGTATCAAGACTGGTCATCGTAAAATTGTCATCGCCAAAAAACTTTGTAGAACGGCTAGAAGACATGAAACAATATCTAAAGGATGCACCATTCTGTGATTTCTCTGCACGTTCCGACGGAGGATTCGACTGGATAGAACTAAAGTTCTTCAACAATACGGAACAAGCTAACAAAGAAGCTGATCTATACCGAACCTGGTTTGGTGATATAATAGAGGATTATCGTTCTTATGACCTAGATGTTTACAAGTTTGGTTGGCAGCTATTCCAAGAAAATGATTTCAATAATTTCATTCAATCTATGCAAAGAAAATCGGAAGAAAAACCAATGATAAAGGTGGGACAATGACTCTAGAAATTTCTAAAGAGAAAAAAGAAGAGCTTAACAAACGAGCAAAAAAAGCTACAAAGAAAAGCAAAAGTCACATGCAAATATTAAAGATGCTTTAGAAGAAAAGAGTGACAGATCTATGATCTACGATGGGGTCGTGACGTTCTACAGAATGTGTTCTATAGCTTTTTGAATGTCTCCAGCATTAATTACACCGCCTTCCATCATTGCCTCGAGTAGTCTAAGAACTTTTAATTCACCCGTAGCCCCCGAAATTGTTTGTGGAATAACCACGCAAATATCAGAAACTATAACCGTAACCTGGTTGTCCTTACCATACTTCCAGTTTTTTGGTATAGCAATGTAGTAATTTCTAAAGTCGTGGTTACTTAGATCTTGATATAGGATCTCAACCATTAGCAAACTAATGTCTTATGGGATTAAAAGTTGTAGGAATGAGTGATTGATGTGATGAATAGCTATATCAAAGGTCTTTTGACTCAAGCCCTTGATGTTCATACAGTGTTAAATGAACTAAAGGACAAACCTGGTGACCTAGATATTATAAAAAAACAGGTTGGAAGGGTTGAGGGAGTACTTAAGGTATTGTGTAAGAAAATTGAGGAATTAAATTATTTTTCTGATGATTATGTAAAATTATCAAAATCTGCAAAGTTCTATCTTGAAAATTATGATTTTTACAATGTGATTGAGGCATACAAAATGTATGACGAAGATCCAGTGAGAGTAAAAAACATAAGAACTTTAGTTATCAAAGCACTAGAAGAAAAAAATTTGATTGAAAAAATCCAGCAAGTGTTAAAGAACCAAAATTAAGTAAATTCAAAGTAGAGGGAACGTGGGAAGAATGATTGCTAAAGACAAACAACAACATTTTATTGCAGGTTTATTACTATCACTTCTTGGACTAGCGTATCTTCCTTTAATCTCACTAGGTTTCATCTATGGAATTGGAAAAGAAATTTCCGATTATTTTAAAGGAAAATTTGATGTAATGGATATCCTTTATACATTCACAGGAGCGGGAGTTGCGCTAGCAATACTAATTATTGTAGAGTTGACTCGACTTGGTTAATCTTGATTGTCAAGGATACAAACTCGTATTCCCATAAAGTCAAAATTAAGAATTTTGCAGTATTTATTTTACAAGAACTTCAATTGGTCTTTCAAGCTTTTTTTGTTCTTTTTGCTTCTTTTGTAACATTTCTAGAATCATTGCATATTCGATCTCAGTACACATGTAATACCAATAGCTTTCAAAATATAAAAAGAATCTCATCAACAGTTCGTATCAAATGTTAATAAAATTTTCCCTTACTACCAACCAGATAATTTTTGCCGATCGTGACAAGAACACTGACAACCTTTTGAACACATATCATGAAAGTTAAACTTGCACCAAAAGGACTTTTTTCCCATTAGGATGCTTACTATGGACTACGTCTTAAATGTAAAACAGAGAAAAAAGATCACCAATAATTTTATTCAGTTCGTATCAAATGTAAACGAAATTCTTGTTCCTCAAAAGGTAAATTGCCATTCCTACCCCAGAACTTAGCACAAAAACTGAAAGTAAACCAAACTCTGGCACAACCTC
>JAEHKQ010000148.1 GCA_016838795.1 Nitrosopumilales archaeon | reverse complement strand
TCTCTCTTTTTTGTAATGCCTCATCTATAGTTAGATCAAAAAGCTCTTTGTAGGAATAAATTTTGTATTCAACATTTAATGTTGAACAAAAATTTCTAACTATTTCCAAGGATTCGTTTCTATATCCTGGGATTCCTTCATCTATTGTTGCTACTTTGATTTCAAAGTTGTGTGTTTTTGACATTTTATGAAGAATGTGTAATAAAGCAAGAGAATCTTTGCCTCCTGAAACTGCAACACAAACTAGATCACCATTTTTGATCATCCGATATTTAGAAATTGTTTTTGCTGTTTTTCGCATTATAGAAATTGAAAAGCAATCTGAACACAAATTTTCTCCAGAATATTTTCTCGAGTATGAGGCTTCGTTTTCGCATTTATGGCACTTCATTCTATATTGTAAACCATCCAGATTTTAGATATGATAATGCAATGTTTAGGACAAATATTGTAAGAGTAATACTATAGATCCCCCACATTACTCCTTTTACTGCCTTGTCAGAAATTTTTTTGTCAATAATACTATGAATAAATTTTCCTCCATCAAGAATTGGTAATGGAAGCATATTGATTATTCCAATAAAAAATGAAATCATCCATAACCAAAGTAAAAACATAGACAATTGAAAATTATTCCATTCGATGAAGTTGTAAACCGGTTTGTATGCAAAAGTATTATCTCGCATTATGCCTATTAATCCTCTTTCTGGTTCATCTGGCGATTCCATTATCTCAATAGAAAACTGTATCTCCTGTCCATTTCGTAGTGCAGTTACAGAAGCAGTTTCACCAGGAATTAATTCTGTTTTTTGAAAATCTATAAACGAAATGATCCGTACATCATTAATCTTTGTGATTATATCATTTGGTTGTAAACCAACTTTTTCAGCACCTGAACCTTCAATTATTGATAGAACCAACACCCCATCAGGAAACTCATAAAACGAACTTTTTAGAGGTTCAGGCACAATGATTGCAAAGAGAGGATTAGTAAGTAAAATAGCTCCTAAGGCAAATGCAAAAATAACATTTGCGGTTGCTCCAGCTCCAATTACTCTAAGCTTTGAAATTTTCTTTGCTTTATCAAATTCTTCTTCATCGGGTTCAACAAATCCAGCAAACAATGCAATGAATATTGCAAAACCTCCTGTTTTGATCTTAATTTTTTCTAATGTTGCTACAATACCATGTGCACCCTCGTGAACAACTAAAACAATTGGAATTGAAAGCAGAAAGTATGTAATGGCTGGTGCAGATGTTAATGTCACTCCAGGTATTAGCACTGTTAACTCAGCAAATTCTGTAGGTTTAACAAAGTAGTTTAAAATATTTGAAACTAAGAACCAAAAAGCAAAACCCATCATAAGAAAACCTGACACCACACTTACATCCGCAAATACTCTAATTCCCCTTCTAGTCCGCGATAATATTTTGGTTAGAATTGACTGAAGTTGCGTGTATTTGTAAACTAGACTATACGCCTTTATTTCAAAGCCATGTTTTTCTAACTTTAGACCCTTAGCTGTAATCAGAATAGCGACCCAGGCCATCAAGACGTAAATAATCGCATTTTCTGTGATAAAATCTAGTTCCAAAGTAATTGTTACTTTTTTTAATCACGTAAATTTATCAGTTACTGTGAAACCCGTGATAATAATGTCAACATACCCAAACAAAAAATCTCTGGAAAAAATTGCTAATCAATTGGTCAAAAACAAACTTGTAGCATGTGTTAATATTTCCAAAATTTACTCAATTTATTCATGGAAAGGAAAAATTGAAAAAACCCCTGAATATATTGCACTCTTTAAAACCACTCAAAGAAAAAAGAAACAACTCAAAGAAAAAATCAAAGAAACTCATCCATATGAAGTTCCAGAGATCGTTGAACTAAATGTAAATTCAATTAACAAACCTTATTTAAGCTGGTTAATTGAATCAACTCTCTAATTACCTATTGCAAATCTCAATAAAGAAACAATTCCGCCGAGACCTGTGACTCTTAGCCCAAGATCCGTAGTAGAGTCAACACTGAAAACCTTTGAACCCTTTTCTTCTACATCATTTAAGAATTCAATAACTTTTTCCTGTTTTATAACACGTATTGTATCACCAATAATTCTATCTCCATTCTTTACTATCCGTCTTAATGTTAGTAAATCATCTGAATCCTCTGGAATTACTGAAACAGAATTGCTATCAATTACTTTCAAAATCATATTACTTCATGTTATAATAATGTAAAAGAAAAAGAATTAGCTTGTTATTTCATTGGCTTTGTTA
>JAEHKQ010000147.1 GCA_016838795.1 Nitrosopumilales archaeon | reverse complement strand
TCTTTACATCGGAAACTTCCCATTCGACCTTTAGAGGTTTGAACTTTGCATCTCCGCCATAATCCTTTCCTGAGGAAAGACCTTGATCTTTTGCAACTTCAGCATCTACCATTACAAAATATATCATCCTATCAGACATAAAAACTAGCCTTGTTTTACTTTCAAATTATTTAATCTGTATTGAAAATTAAACAAATTTCATTGAAATTTAATACGAACTGTTGCCGAGTCTTTTTATCTTTAAAATAGCAGATATGTGTCAGAAAAATGTGGAACAAAGAGAAATTACACTTTACGGTAAAATCCCAGAAATTCTTCGAGGATCAAATGATTCTCAATGCAAAATGGCATTGTGTCATTATAGCATCTTTGAACGAAAATGGCAGTTCTGTGCTTTAGGAACTATTTATCATCATTATGATAAAAGAGTATGGAATATTCTTTTTGGCATTAACCAAAAAAAAATCCTTGAAAGATTAGGTATTAAAAAACTGCCAAAAGTTAGATGCCCAATTTGTAATGCACGTTCAGATTTTATCAGTTTGATTATCCATCTTAATGATGGTCACAGGAAATCTTACAATGAGATTGCAGATCTTTTAGAAAGAACAAAACCTTATGATGAATCACTTCATCATTGATCAAAATCAAAGATTCCCTCAAATTTCTATTAAGACTTGATAAGAACTGGTAACGAAAACTAAATCTAAAAATGGTTAGGGTCTCGATGGATTCAGACGTGAGAAGAGTACTGAACTGATTTGCATAGACCCTTGGCGGGTCTAAAAATAAACTCATAACAAAGATTATCTTATTGATCTGACGTTGAAATTGCAATAAGAGAAAATTATGCAAGGAACTATAGAATTAGTCGTGCCTGATAAGAATTCGCGTTATAAAGTGGCAGTACAAATGATGTTGACAACTAAAATAATGCGAATAAAAGGTTAATTTGGATGCTGATGATGATTGGAAAAGCCGTCTGAATTTTGATGACGATTATGAGTTTTGAGGCATCCGTTTATTCATTTACCCTTTAATGTAATTTTTCAAAAGTTATCTACGAAAATGATTTTTTGATAAGTGAATAGAATGAAAGTAGCATCATTATTTTCTGGCGGCAAAGATAGTACATATTCAATTTACAAAGCAAAACAAGAAGGACACCAAATTCGATGTTTAATTACAATTCTTCCACTATCTGAAGAAAGCATGTTATTGCATTTTCCAAACATAGAGTTAACAAAACTACAATCAAAATCTATGGGAATTCCACAGATATACATTGAATCACGATCTAACGAAACTGAAACAGAGGTTAATTTAATTGAAAAAATTCTAGCTAAAGCAAAAGCTGATCATGACTTAGAAGGTTTGGTGCATGGCGGAATTCTTAGTGAATTTCAAAAAAATATTTTTGATAGAGCATGTTCTAAATTAAACTTAAAACTAATTTCGCCTTTATGGCAAAAAGAACAAATTGAATATATGAAAAACTTGATTGAATCAAATTTTCATTTTATTATAACGAGTATTTCTGCTGATGGTTTAGATAAAAAATGGTTAGGAAAAGAAATCACAATACAAGATCTTGAAAAATTAGATCAGCTTTCAAAAAAATATGGTTTTAATATTAATTTTGAAGGCGGAGAAG
>JAEHKQ010000146.1 GCA_016838795.1 Nitrosopumilales archaeon | reverse complement strand
TCGACCTATTCTCTGAGCAAGGCTTTCACTCAACTAAATGCGTTGAAAACAAAGCTTGCAATTCCGGATAATGTAGTGGAACATGCTGCATATATCTACAGGAAAGCTGTTGCTGCAAAACTCACAAGAGGAAGAACCATGTCATCATTAATCGCTGCATCTCTATATGCAGCATGTCGTGAGACCAACACGCCAAGAACACTAGATGACATTGCAAAAACAGGTAATATAGAACGAAGAGCTCTATCTAGAGATCTACGTACACTGATTAGAAAATTAGATCTAAGACTTGATCAGTATGACCCGGGATCATTTATTGTAAAACTCGCTAACAATCTAAATTTAAAGGAAAAAACAAAGCGAGATGCTCTAGATTTTTTGAAAAGAGCCAAAGAAAAGGAAATTACTTCGGGAAAGCATCCAGTAGCACTTGCTGCATCATCACTTTATCTTTCTGCTGTAATCAATGGAGAACGATTAAGTCAAAAGAAATTTTCAGATGAGGCAGGAGTAAGTGACGTAACAATTAGAAATAGAGTAGCTATGATCAAGAATACGCTTGATCTAGACTTTAACTAGGGATGGAATGATTCCATCAAAGATGGTTTCTTTGAGCATAGTTACAAGATTCATAATTACTTTAATTTGTTCGCGAACAACTTCATTCAAGTTTTCTAGTTTTTTTATCAAGTCAACTACTTGGGTTTGAAGAAAGTTTTTTTGAATTTCTAAATTAGTAACTTGAGATTCTAGTTTAGAGTTTTTTGATTTCAGTTCTTCATTTTCTTTGGTTAGTTTTTCTAGTCTTTCTTCCTCAGTAAGACCTGGGAATGGTTCTCTAATTGGCTCTGGTTCCCTTTTTGGAATTGGAATTGGTTCGGGCTCGGGATTAGGAATAGAGGGAGGCGATGGTTCTGTCTGTGCATTGATTCGATCAAAGGAAATAATGGATGAAAGTGGAATCAAGAAAATTAATGCGACAAGTAGGATGGCTTTCATGGTATTATATCGATTATTCCGGTTGATGAATTTTGTGATTATTTGAAAAAGTCAAATTCTTCTTTCTTTTTTTGCTTTGGAAGTTCACTAATCACTGCTTGAACTACCTCGGTGTGGTTATAGGTAAGATGTCTTAGGAACTTTGCTGATCCATCTGCTCTAGTTTTTTCATCAGCAAATAGCATTTTGGGATCACATAACTCGTTCATCATACTTTTACATTCGATACATGGCACAAAATCAAGGAAAATTTTCATACGAATTTCTCACGATCCTCGACCATTAACTTTACTACTGTATTGTATGGGTTAGAGGCATTTCGGTTTGTGGAAGGGGTTTAGCTTTCCCAATTGCGTTTTCTAGATCTTCTTGAGTAATTTTGATCTCCTTCACTGTTCGTAATTTGCCACTTACGAATCTCTTTAGAGCTGTAATTGCTGCTCTGTTTGCAACGGATGCAATCTCTGCACCGCTAAAGTCTTTGGTGAGGTCTACTAGCTTTTTCAAATCTACATCATCTGCTAATGGTTTCTTTTTTGTGTGAATTCTAAAGATGTGTTCTCTTGCTTTGGAATCAGGTTTTGGAACCTCGATTATTCTATCGAATCGACCTGGCCGTAATAACGCGGGGTCAACAAGATCAAGTCGGTTTGTTGCGCCAATGATTAGTACGTTGTGTAGTTCTTCTAATCCATCAATCTCTGTCAAGATTTGCGATACAACATTTTCTGTAACATGTGAAGTATCTCCGCCTGAACGTCTTGGAATGATTGCTTCTATTTCATCAAAGAAGATGATACATGGTGCTGCTTGTCGCGCTTTTCTAAAGATTTCTCTAACACCTTTTTCTGATTCTCCTACCCATTTCGAGAGTAATTCTGGTCCTTTAACACTGATGAAATTGGATTCTGTCATCTTTGCAACAGCCTTTGCAATCAATGTCTTACCTGTACCAGGTAGACCATGTAGTAGAATACCTTTTGGTGTTTCTACATTGACATATTCAATTGCTTCCTTATGCTTTAGTGGCCACTCTATTGCTTCCTTTAGTTCCTCCTTGAGTGACTCTAAGCCACCAACATCATCCCACGTAACGTTTGGTATTTGAACTAGAACTTCTCTTAATGCGGAAGGTCTTACCTCCTTTAGTGCGTCTCTAAAGTCTTCACTTGTGATTTTTATTTTTTGTAATATCTCGGATGAAACCTTGTCCTCATCAAGATCAATCTCTGGCATCACTCGTCTTAGTGAACGCATTGCGGCTTCCTTTGCAAGAGCCTCTAGATCTGCACCAACAAATCCGTGTGTTATCTTTGAAATCTTTTTGAGGTCTACCTTTTCTTCTAGTGGCATTCCCCTGGTGTGAATCGTTAGAACTTCTAGTCTTCCCTTGTCGTCTGGTATACCAATCTCGATCTCTCTGTCGAATCTTCCCGGTCTACGTAGAGCTGGGTCTATGGAATCTGGTCTGTTTGTTGCAGCTATTACAACAACCTTACCACGACTCTTCATTCCGTCCATTAATGATAGTAACTGTGCAACGATTCTCTTTTCTACATCGCCGGTGACTTCATCCCTTTTTGGTGCGATGGAATCGATCTCATCTATGAAAACAATGCTTGGTGCATTTTCTTCAGCCTGTTTGAAGATCTCTCTGAGCCTTTCCTCAGATTCACCATAGTATTTTCCCATGATTTCTGGGCCACTTAGTGAGATGAAATGAGCGTTTGTTTCACCGGCAACGGCCTTTGCCAGTAGAGTTTTACCTGTTCCAGGAGGTCCGTATAGGAGAACGCCTTTTGGTGCTTCGACGCCTATTTTCTCGAACAATTCTGGGTGTCGCATTGGCAGTTCTACCATTTCTCGAATTTTTTGAACCTCGTTTTTCAATCCTCCAAGTTCATCATAAGTAATTCTTGGATGTGATACATCGATTGCTTTGGTCATTGAACCAAGTTTGAAGATTGTTTGTTCTGTAACTATAACTGGCTTGGATGGTTTTGTACTGGTTATGATAAATTGGATCTTACCACCCATCTGTGTTCCTAGAGAGATGGTATCACCGGTTGTAAAAACATGATTAAGAAAGTTTTGTGCCATGTATTCCTGTAGCCCTTCAGCTTGGATCTTTTCTGTTGGTGATAGAACAATTCGTTCTGCAGCTGCAGCTTCTACAGCCTTAACTTTGATCTTGTCGCCAATACCTGCACCAATATTTTGTCTGGTCATTCCATCTATCTTGATTATTCCAGAACCATATTCCTCTGGGGAACCAGGCCATAACTTTACATGAGTTTTTTTGTTATAAGTTAATTCTAGTATCTGACCAGTATTCCATTTGATATTTTCAATAATTTTTGGATCTACAATAGCTCTGCCATTCCCAACATGTTGTTGAGGAATTTCCTCAATTTTTAATTCTAATTC
>JAEHKQ010000145.1 GCA_016838795.1 Nitrosopumilales archaeon | reverse complement strand
AATCATCATCTAAATTCAAAATTTTAGAAATCAAAGGTTAATACTGGAAAAAATTCATTCGATTTTCGTGGCCTTCGTAGTATAATGGTAGTATAGGGGACTGTGGATCCCCGGACAGGAGTTCGATTCCCCTCGAAGGCCCGTTTTAGGTTTTTAACAAAAATGATAGATCGTTGAATGGTTTATCTTATGTCTGAAGCTCTAAAATCAGTTTCTTGCTAACTCCTTGCCAATCATAAAGATCTATAGCAACTTTTCTGAAAGTTTCTTTAAAGCTCTTATCTAACGTCAGCACTTGTAAAGTATGTTCTAATATATCAGAAACCATTTGATCTTCTTTCACACTTATTTTCATCAGATCTGAAATGTTTGATGGTAAACTTTTTGCTACAGTATCAATGCTTGCTGCCATTCCACCAAAATAAGTTCCTAATGGGAAACAACCAGACGCCAATGATTCCAGAAAAACTAACGGTCCTGCTTCTTTGACAATTGAAGGAAAAATTGCAACATCACAGCATGGGAATAAATGACAAAGTTCTTGATGAACCAAATAACCCATAAAGAGAACCTTGTTTGTGATGTTGTGTTTTTTAGCACTTTCAAAATAATTATCTAATTGGTTTTGATTTTGAAGATGTTTATAGAATCCATTTAGTTCTTCATAGGAATTTTTTCCTGAACCCTCAAGTGTTTGTCCCCACGTAATTATATTTTCTACCAAATCACGATATCCATGTTCTAGTGCCCATAGTAATACTTCGATTATTTCACGCTGTGGACCATGTCCAACAATTATTAACTTTGCATTATGATATTTTTCAAGGATTAATGGCATTGCACATATGATGGACTGCAGACCCTTACTAGCGATGAAGCGTCCTACAAAAAGAATTATTTTGTCATTTTTCCAATCAACCTGTTTAAGTTTTGTTTCTGTATCTGAATCTGGGAATTTTAGATCTTGCGGTACTGAATCAGCTACCAGTTTCAAGATCTCTTCTTTTTGTATTTCAGGATAGAGGTGCTTTATCATATCATGGTATTGTTCTGGCTTTTTACCTCTTCTCTTTCCAGAAAGAACTTTGCATAATTTTTCTATATTGTTATGACGTAAATTAATGGGAGTTAGTTTGAATGATTTTGTATCAACTCCCAAATTTAGCATTGTAATTTTTTTTTCAATTGAAGGCGAAGAAAAGACAGTCTTAACTCTAGTTTGCATTTCATCACTTACCACAAATATTTTTTTTGCAGCACTAAATGCCTCATTTGCAAATTTGTAAAACCTTTCATCTTTTTTAACAGCATATTCGATAGCGCTTCCATGCGTCATTATTGAAAATGGAATTGATGCTGAGGAACTAACTCTTTGTGCTACAACCGACATTAACACAGCATGATTAGCTAGAATCACTGGCAAGTTATAATCATGTACTATTTTTGTCACAACTTTTGTGTTATAATCTAGATATTCTTCAATGGAATCATTTGGCAGATCAACCATAGGAACAACATTCGAGAATTCTTCATACTTATCCCAAACATAAACGGGAAGAGTATCTCCTAATTGTGGTTTGTGCATGATGCATTTGCCCTTATAAGGAACACTTCGTTTCAAAAGAGATTGGATTGAGTAATCCTTATTGTATTTGTAGCATTCTGCTATGAAGTCATATCGATCAGGATGATTTTCTTGGCATACAAGATGAACAGTTTCTCCATTTTCACATAGTGATTTTACGATTGATCGAGTCCAAAGATTACTTCCAGACCCTTCTAAAAGATAACCGTGGAGTATACCAATCATTCTATAATCCCTATAAAATAAGGAAGAATAAGGTTTTTTTAAAATTCTAAATTAATCTAGGGTTTAGTTGAAAAAACTTTTCTACCTGGAACTGTAAATGAAACTTTAGTACCTTTTCCTACATTACTTTCAATCCAAATTTTTCCTCCATGCAGTTCGACAATTCCTTTACAAATTGCTAATCCTAAACCAGAACCTTCTTTTTCAAGGCTTCTAGTAACATCGGATTGCTTAAATTTCTGGAAAACTTTGTTTAAATCTGATTCCTTAATACCTACTCCTTCATCAACCACCTCAAACAATATCCCATTTCCATCCGAAAAGGCATTGAGAGTTATCGTTGAACCGGTATCCGAAAACTTGATCCCATTATTCAGAATATTGTTTAAAACTTGAAGAATTCTGAAATAATCACAGTAAATTTCTACTTGGTCTACATGTGCATTTACAGTAATATTTTTTGAGTCAGAAAGAGATGAAATATCTAATATGGCTTCTTGACATACTTCCTCTAGTTCATATTTTTTCTTCTCAATTCTTAATTGTCCTAATCCTATCTTTTGAAAATCTAGCACATCAATAATCATTGAATTCAAACGGCTACCACCATCAAGAATGTGTTGTAGTCTAACTTTCTGACGATCATTTAGTTTTCCTAGTTTCTGACTAAGTAATATTTCTGAGAATGATACAATAGACGAAAGTGTATTTTTCATTTCGTGAGCCATCACTGCAATGAATTCTTCTCTTAACGAATAGTCGTCTCTCTTGTCTTCTACGGATTTACTAGGTTCCATATCTCTCTGATCGCCTCACACAAACAGTATTTAAAGTGATCCTAAAAAGATGAGGCTATTTTAGAAAATACCATACTTACTTGATTCCATCTCTTCTTTAATTGCCAGTTTAAACCTAGGAGTTTTTTGTTCCATTTTTTTTGTTAACCATGTGAGAAATTTTTTTTCCATTCCTTTTCCTTTTAATTTATTAAAATCTGACCCCATTTGTTCAGCAAGTTTGTGAATTATTTCTTTGTTTATACTAACAACAAAAAAATGCCAACCGAATGCAAATTCTGAATCACTAACCACAAAATCATTTTCTGCATGCACCATTTCTTCAAGAAGAGTTAATTGTGTTTCAATCTCCTTACTTGTTTTATCGTAGTTAACTGCAGAAACATTAATGTTAATTCTTTGTTGCATACAATAGTTTGATCATTCTCAAAATAAAAGGATTACACAACAAATTACTCTTTTAAAAGATGCTCAACCTCAATGTTAAAAAAATTGCGTAGTATTCCCATGTAGGCCTTTATTGGTTCTGGAATTTCATCACTGCATGCTACCCCCAAATTCTTGGCATTAATCCATATCACAAGTGATTGCATAATAGTTAGAAATCGATCATTCCCTGCTTCGGGTGATCCAATAGCCTTTGTGTACCGTTCCGCAAATTCCCAGGCCGTTACAAAATCAATGCATTTGACACCAAAAATAGCTAATAATTGCTCTCGTAGATCTTTAGCAGGTTTGAAAGGAACCTGATTCAGTATATATGGAAATTCAATCTTATGTGGCATATACCCGGACAGCGGTCCCCAAATTGTAATAATCCTACAACCTCTTTTTAGTTTTTTAAATTTTTGAATCATTTTTTCAATTATCAAGGAATCGGTAAACCAAAATAAAATTACCGTAGCATCATCAAGTTCCGAATCAAGAACATCTTCACAGATAAGTATTCCATGGAGATTTTTCTTTTTAAGTAATTGATCAGCTGAGGCAATTTTTTTGGAATTGTTATCAATGCCAACTACTTTTTTTACATGAAATTCTTCTAATGCAATTTGTATGCCCTTCCCATCACCACAACCAAGGTGATAGAAAACATCGTCTTTTCCTAAGGCAACAAATTCAAAAATTTCCCTAAATGAATGGTCTGGAAGTTGTACATCCTCTCCACTTAAAATTTCCTGAGGAAGTGTTTGTAAATATTCTTCTATTTTCAATATTCTCAATCGAGTTTTAAAAATTTATTCCCTTATACCTTCCAATTTTGAGACTGCTTGCCAAAGTGTAACTCGAACATAAGATGGCATATTTGGATCTTGTGTAATATCATCTAACACACTTATTGCATTTGCAGCCCTTACAGACATCGAATGTTCGGTACTTTTTAACCCCGTAACTAAATCTGTAATACTTTTTTTAATTGTTCTAGGTGCTGATGAATTGGCAGTTATTTGATCTAGTGTTTCTATAGCTTCCTTTAATGTATCTTTATTTTGATTTTCATCAGCCACTTTTTTCACCTTTTCTTGAATAATATAATCCTAAATTCATACCTCTACAAAAACGTCATCGGATTCAATAATCACTTGATATGATTTTAAATCATTAATCTTAGCTGGAAATTTTTCTAGCTTGCCTGTTTTGCAATCGAATTGAGCTCCATGCCAATCACATGTAACAGTTGACCCATCCAGTTTACCATCTGAAATACTAGCACCAGCATGAGTACAAGTATCATCCATAGCAAAAAAATTACCATCAATATTTACAACAACAATTTCTTTTTGTTCAACTGAAACTTTGTGAAGTTGCCCAGGAGGAATATCTGCTGTTTTTGCTACTTTAAACCTGCTCATTAATCGAATTCGTTTAACTATTCTTAATAATTTTTCTGATTTTAACTAATATGTGATTGTAAAATATGCTACCGATAGCGATAAAGACCAAGTTCTAGATTTTTGTACAAAAACCTTCTCTTGGGGAGATTACATAGCTAACGTATGGGACTATTGGAAGGAAGAAGGAAATCTTCTGGTCGTTCATCAAAATAATTCACCGGTTGCTGTATGTCATGTTTCAATTTTTACACAAACTAATCAAGTTTGGATTGAAGGAATTCGTGTTAACTCAAATTTTAGAAGAAAAGGATATGCAACTCACCTAGTACGAGAGGCAGAGAATATTTCAAAAAAATCTAACTGTCTTATTGCGTATATGTTAATTGAATCTACTAATACAGCTTCACTAGAACTTGCAAAAAAACTCAAATATGAAAATTTTGAAACGTGGAATTTCTATTCCTTAACTCCAAAAAAAATTGATTCAAAAATTGATATTAAGTTTGTAAGTAATGTAAAAAAATTACCAACTATATTATCTTCACAAAATCTTTTCTATGTGAAGTCCTGGCGATGGCTCCCACTTAATGATTCATCCGTCTCAAATTTAGCTCAAGAAAATAGAATCATATATTTTAGAGATAAAAATGGCATTGATAGTTTAGCAGTAATTACAGATTCTGAACATTTTGATAATACAATGCTAGTCACAGTAATTTCTGGCTCAATAATTGGTTTAAAGGAAATTTTTACTTATGTTCAGAATTTATCCTATCAAAAAAATTCTAAACGCATTCAAATTTTAACGAAATTAAAAACTTTACCTAATTATAATAGTCTCGAAAACCGCTTAACATTTTATCTAATGAAAAAAAATATTTAGTTATTTTGTCACAAACCGTACTGTATTTTTAATTGATCCTAATTTTTCTATTTCCATTTCTATTTCATCCCCATCTTTTAGATATTCTAGATTTGGATTTTTCAAAATAACTCCTGCTGGAGTCCCAGTAGATATAATGTCACCTTTTTCTAATGTCATAACTTTACTCAATTTAGAAATAATCTCTGGTATTTTCAAAAACATTTTGCTTGTTGATGAATTCTGTCTAACATCCCCATTGATTTTAGTTACGAGTTGGAGATTTTGAGCATCAGCAACTTCATCCACAGTTGTAATCCATGGCCCACATGGAGCAAAGGTATCAAAACTCTTTCCACGAGTAAATTGCTTGTCACTAAATTGTATATCCCTAGCAGAAACATCATTGAATACCATATATCCAAAAATGGCATTTTTCGCTTCATCTTCATCAATGTTTTTACATATTTTTCCTAGTATCAGTGCCAATTCTACCTCATAATCCAACTGAGTGACAAAATTAGGGCAGATAATTTCAGAGTCAGAACCACACAGAGTTGTTCGCGGCTTAAAAAAAATTACAGGATTTCTAGGAGGCTGTAATTTTTGCTCTTCAGCATGATCATAATAATTAAAGGCGAGACAAATAATTTTTGAAGGATTTGAGATTGGCGCAAGTAGTTTAAATTTTGATAAATCCTCTTTATACTGTAATTTAGATAATGTGTCTTTTACTTCATCATACCAGCCATCAAACAAAAAATCCTTTATGCTTAAAGGAAGTGGTACTCCTGTTTCATTAATTATTTCATCTCTTGTTGAAACACGTCCATCCTTTACCAAACCAAAAGTTTCATTATTTGATTGAACGAATCTTGCTATCTTCATTTTAAACTCATTTGTGGGTAAAAATTACTTGGTTTTGTGAATCTTTTCTACAATAACCAAATCTCACAAATTGTATTTCGGAACTTTGCCGCAATTCTAAAAAATATGGTTCAGTGTATACATCTACTTCTTCTAAACTATCTTCATTATATTCTTCATCAAAAAATAACTGTTTTGGAATCAACATCTTTATTTGATGACAATTTTTTTGTGGAATCCATTGTAATTTTGGATAGTCTACATCCATATCATCACCAGTAAACTCTCCTTCTAATTGATGATCCGTTTTTGTTAAAGTAATATTTCCTAAACCCATTAACCGTATCTTATCTCCAGGATTTAGTTTTTTTGTATCATCTAATGAAAGCAACAAATTTTCATCCACCTCAACTTTTCTTTTTCCCATATCTTTTGTAGGATGATTAGGTAATTCGACAAATGAAGATGGCAGATTTTTTACTATCAACTTTTGAGGATTTTGTACCATGAATAACCTTATACTATTACCATCCACAATTTTTCGATTAAATGATTCTAATGCATCAAAAGGTGCAAGTGTATCTGATTTTGTAAATCCTAGCGAGAGAATGAATTTTCTTATTGCTTCAGGAGTAATCCCTCTTCTTTTAAGTCCCTCTAGAGTAGGAAGTCTAGGATCATCATACCAGGGTATTTTCCCCTCCTCAATTAGCGGTTTGAGAACCCTCTTAGAAACAGGCATTCCCTTGAATTCTAGCCTCGAAAATTCGAGTACTCTAGGCTTTCTCATTTTTAATGCATCAAGAATAGAATAATAGAGCTCATTTCGAAGTTCATATTCTTTAGATCTAAATGCATGAGTAACTCCATCCACACTATCTTCAATAGCTACAGCAAAGTCATAGCTTGGCCATACTCTATATCTATCACCAAGTAAAGGATGCTTAGCTTCTATTACTCTGAATAAGACTGGATCACGCATGACTGTATTTT
>JAEHKQ010000144.1 GCA_016838795.1 Nitrosopumilales archaeon | reverse complement strand
TCTTCTTTTAACGATGATATGTTAGGATATGTTTTTGCAATTTCGGATTTTAAAGAAATCGCAGAAAGTGTGGATTCGTCAATTATGAACACGTCAGCCCCTTTAATGGCCATTTGACAAGCAATGCCATATCCTTCAGTACTTAGTCCATAAACAACTACTTTTGCTCTCCCCATAGTTACTGTGCAAGGATGAAGGATAAGAAAAACTTATTGAACTTCCGAAATCAAATAAAAATACTTGAAAATTTGGTTTGATATCCTTACTCCAAAGCAAATATTATTTTTTGAGCCCATGATTAAAAAGCTAGGAAAAACACACAAAGTTCTCTGCACCTCTAGGCATTATAGAGAAATTACACACATTGCAAAAATGAGAAAAATAAAGTTAATTTTAGTGGGCAAACATGGAGGCACAGAAAAATATTCTAAACTAAAGGTTAGTTTGGAAAGAGAAGTTATGTTATCAAAACTAATTAAAAAATATTCTCCGAATATAACTATAAGTTTTTGTTCACCTGACGCTGCTAGAATTTCATATGGCTTAGGAATCAAACACATTGCATTTTGTGATTCTCCCCATGCAGAAGCTGTAATGCGACTTTCAATTCCTTTGATAGATCGACTCTTGATACCTTGGATTATTCCAAAAAGAGAATTTACTAAGTATGGAATTACTCAGAATAAAATTATCTCGTATAAAGCAATAGATGCCTCAATTATTGTAAAAAACAAAACCAAGACTTTTAAAAAAAATCTAAAACTTGATAAAAAGAAAACCTTGTTAATTCGTTCTTATGAATCAGAAGCAGCTTATGCACCAAAAAAAGAACATAAAATGATTTCAATCATACAAAAAATCTCTAATGAGTTTACAAACCACAATGTTTTACTTCTTGCTAGATATTCTAGTCAAATTAAAAAATTAAAAAATAAATTCGGGAAAAAAATAATAGTTTTAGATCATGTTGTTGATAATAATGAAATTTTCTCATTAACTGATGTTTTCATTGGATCAGGAGGAACGATGACGGCCGAAGCTGCATTACGAGGGATTCCGACGATTTCATATAATACTATTCCAAATATTGTTGAAAATTATTTAGTAAAAAAAGGACTTGTAATAAGAGAGGTAAATCCAAACAGGATGGTGTCACTAATTAGAAAACTTTTGAAAACTAATAATGAGTTGATGAAAAAGAAAGCAAGATCAGAATTAAAAACAATGGAAGATCCATATTTTAAGCTTGTAAAAACAATAGAAAATATTACACAATAACATTTTAAGGGAATTTAATTTAGAGTCGTCGTCCGGCAGCCCGGTAGAGGATAATTCCGCCGAATGTAGAGGTCAAGCATAGGGGCCTTTGGAGCCCTTGACCCCAGTTCGAATCTGGGCCGGGCTATTTTTTGTTCTTAGTTTTTTTTATACCTAAAAGACATGGTGTTTTTCCATAGATTGAAAAAAGATCAACTGGATATGGTTCAATTGCGATCTATTTACTTCTTAGCTAATGAAATTTTTATTAATACACCATAGTAATCGATAATGAATTGTCAGAATTTGATACTTTAGTTAACAAACTTTTAGAATTAAAACCCGAACTTACAAAACCCGATATTGAAGAAAAAATAAAACAGAAAAAAGATAAGATAGGGGCAGGTTATCTAACAGATCAAGGTGCTCTTTTTTTAATAGCTTCAGATCTTGGTGTATCGTTATCTGAACCACTTAAAGTTGAGATGACCCTTAAAGAATTGTATGTTGGTGCAAAAGAAATTTCATTAGAAACTCGAGTTTTAAACTTGGCACCTGCAAAACAATTTACTCGTAAAGATGGCTCACCATTTCTTTTGAGAACAATGACTGTTTATGATGGTGATTCTACTGCAAGTGTTAAACTATGGGATGAAAAAGCAAAACTTGAGGGAATTGAAGAGCTAAAACCAGGAGACCTCATTAAAATCATAAAAGCATATGT
>JAEHKQ010000143.1 GCA_016838795.1 Nitrosopumilales archaeon | reverse complement strand
GTCGCCCAGCCTGGTCAACGGCGTAAGGTTCAGGTCCTTATCTCCTAGGAGTTCGTGGGTTCAAATCCCACTTCCCGCATCTATTCACTTTATGCCTACTAAGGAACAACTTTAAATCTCTAGTAATGGAAGGTTATTCATGGGTAAAGTAGTTAGAGTCGGAGGCAGAGGAACCTCACGTAGAGTTACAGACAAACAAGCAGATAATTGGACTGGCGCAGCCTACAAAGAATATCAAGACAAAAAGAAAGCCGCCGCAGGGGACAGATATGTCTCAATGGGACGTGGTACAAGCCGAATCAAATTTAGTGACATTGCTACTACATCTGGACGTAATGAAGGAAAAGGCCTGCCTCACCAAAATTCATGGGGTCGTGGCGATCAATATGTTAGATTGGTAATTAACATACCCAAAAAACTGAACAAACATCAAAAACAACTACTTGAAGAATTTAGAAATTCTTACGATTAAGACTTTTTAATTCTTCTAATCTCTATTTCATGCCCTTCTCTAACATGCCGTTCATGACTAGATTTAATCAAATCTCCAATCTTATCATCAGGATAATACTTGACATTATATCTTCCTAGAACTTTCTTACAATTATTACAATAAATTTCTCGAATTTCCATCATCATAGAGGATTTTTTTGATTGTTTGTATCTTACGTATTATATCAATAAAGAAACTTATTCTAGATTTCTAAATTCTACGATGCGGGAGTCGCCCAGCCTGGTCAACGGCGTAAGGTTCAGGTCCTTATCTCCTAGGAGTTCGTGGGTTCAAATCCCACTTCCCGCATCTATTCACTTTATGCCTACTAAGGAACACTTTAAATCTCTAGTAATGAATGGTTACTCATGGGTAAAGTAGTTCGAGTAGGAAGCAGAGGTACCTCACGAAGAGTTGTAGAGAAACAAGCAGATGATTGGACTGGTACAGCCTACAGAGATCTTCAGAAGAAACGAAAGGAAGTCGCGGGAGACAGATATATCTCAATGGGGCGTGGTACAAGCCGAATTAAATTTAGTGACATTGCTGAAACATCTGGACGTACTAGTGGTAAAGGCATGTGGGTTAGTACAGGCCGTGGAACTGGAAGACGAAAAATAAAGTAAAAAATCAAAATTCAGGCTTTTTTGCCTTTTAATTTTTATTATTTAATGTTGATTTAATTTTTTCTTCTAATAATTTGTTAATTACTTCCCCATCAGCTTTTCCTCGCAGAGTTTTCATTGCTATTCCCATCAAAGGACCAATAGATCTTTTACCCTGTTTTATTATAAGTTCAGAATTTTGTTGGATAATTTCATTCAATTTTTCATTCAATTCAGTTTCATCAATATTTCCAATAGATAATTTTTGAATTACATTTTCAACTGAATCCTCTTTTTCTGACATAATATTTTCAAAAACCATTTCAATTGATTCTTTAGAGATCTTTCCTTCTGATAAGAATTGAAATGTTTTTAGTATTTCTGAATTTTTCAATAGATGTGGATTGAATCCCTGTCTTTGTAAATTAGTTATTGTTGAACGAAGTGTTGATGCAACAAATGTAGGTGAATTTTTCTTATTCTCACAAATTTTTTCAAATAGCTCTAAATAATCTGAATCAAAAATTTGTTCTGTTAACTGAGCGTTCAATTCATATTTATCTTGTAAATCAGAAATAGACTCCTTCCAAGATTTGGGTATTTTTCTTTTCGCATCTTTTAATTCATTTTTAGAAATTAATAGAGGCGGAATATCTGTCTCTGGATACATTCTAGATGCACCTGATCTAGGCCTTAAATACAATGTCTCGCCAGTTTGAGTTGCTAATCTAGTTTCAGCTGGAACACCCTTTACTGCATCCTTAATTCTATTAATTATTGATTGAATAGCAAAATCCATTTTAGATTCGTGTGTTGCAATTAGAAGAAACGCATCATCCGAATCTGCACCTATGATCTTTTTTACTTCTTCAATGTCAGAATTTTCTATTCCATAATTTGGAAGCTCATCAGAATGAAATACTCCACCTATACCAAAGAATCTCACAAGCTGTCCAATTTCTTTTCCTAATCTTATTCCTTCATATGGTGAATAACCAAACATTCCTGAAAATTTTTTTATTCTAATTGCTTTGATCACGGCCTTTTCTTTTAATGCCTTTTGAATAATTTTTGATTTACAATTTTTAAATGCCTGGGTAATATCAAAAACATCAGTATCTTTACAAATTTCTCCTAGATTTTTTTCTTTGAGTTTATTAGAAATTAAAAACAAACCATGTTGCCGTTTTGCTTCATATTCTACTACTTTTTCTAACTGATCTAATTGTTGAACACCTTTAACCTCTACAACTGCTCCATCCATGATTGATACATTAACATCTTGTCTAATTGATCCTAAACCCCTGGTGACCATTTTTGTTGTTCGTAAAAATCTTCCTAATGCCAAAGCAATTTTCTTTATCTGAGATGGAGTACCAATAATTGGTTCTGACGCAATTTCTACAAGTGGAATTCCTAAGCGATCAAGACTATATTCTCTTGTAGAATCTTTATCATCAAGTAGTTTCGCAGCATCTTCTTCAAGACAAATTGACTGAATTCCTATTATTTTTCCGTCCACATCAAGATTTCCACCTTGGGACACAAGCATTGTTCTTTGAAACCCTGATGTATTTGAACCATCAATTACAATTTTTCTCATTACGTAAATCTCATTAAATATATGAGAATTGAGGCTACTTGCAATCAACAATGCAATTTTT
>JAEHKQ010000142.1 GCA_016838795.1 Nitrosopumilales archaeon | reverse complement strand
AATTTTCTAAAATAAAATCACTAATTGTTTGTTTGCCAAAATTATTTCCAGTTATAACAACATTCCTTGCACCAAAATTTTTTATTTTTTTTGCTGAAACAAGTAAATCTTTTTCATTTTTTATCCTAGTGCCAGCTAACACTTCTGCCTCAAATGTATTGGGAGTAATCACAAATGCCAAAGGCATCAGCATTTTTTTATAATACCTTATGGCATTTTTTTCAATTAATTCGCCACCAGTTGTAGATTTTATTACTGGATCCAAGATGATTGGAACCTTAACATATCTTAATTTTGATTTTATTGCTTTGATTATCGAAGAATTGTAAACCATGCCAATCTTTATAGCGCCTATTTTAAAATCCGATAAAATTGAGTCAATTTGGCTTATTATCATTTTAGAAGAAACTGGTTCAACCTGAAAAAATTTTTCAGTATTTTGACTGGTTATGGCGGTAATAATTGTTAAGCAGTATCCATCTAACTCTGTAATAGTTTTGATGTCATTTTGTATTCCTGCACCTGAAGAAGGATCAGAACCCCCAATAGAAAGAATATTCATTTTGTATTTTTAATATAATCTAAATTATTTTAATCAACTTTTTTGTATACTGAGGGTTTTTCAATTTATTATGATGCCTCTTCCGCGCATTTAAAAGAACAAAAATCGCTCATTTGATCTTGAAATTCTCGACCACAATGTCGACATTCTTTAATCATCCTCAAACCAGTTCCCAATATTATACATCGATCTTTCATATAATGCCGATCCAAAATAGCAATATAGGACAAGTATTTTCAGCGATCAATTTATTTTCAATATTATCGTCATTGTTTAAATCTGGCTAAAGGGTACATTACTCAGAATGACTACACAAATGAATTCTGCACGGCGTGGTATTGCAACTGATGAAATGAAATTAGTAGCAAAAGATGAAGATGTAACTTTGGATTGGCTAATTCCAAAAATTGCAAAAGGCTCCATCATTATCCCAAGTAATAATGTAAGGCCACAAAAAATCCATAACGTTGGAATCGGTAAGGGTCTAAAGACCAAAGTTAACGTAAACATCGGAACTTCAACTTCGAATGTTAATTTGGAAGAAGAAATTGAAAAAGCTAGAGTCGCTGTAAAATATCATGCAGATACAATAATGGATTTGAGTGATGGTGGCGACGTTGGAAAAATTCGACGTGAGCTTTTACAAGTTGCACCAATTACTTTTGGCACGGTCCCAATTTATGAAGCTTATAATCATGCCGTTCAAGTTCATAAAAATCCATTAGATTTAACAGAAGATGATTTTCTTAATGCTTTTGAAAATAATGCTAAAGATGGAGTAGACTATACTACCATTCATGCAGGAATTACTAAAGAAATTGCCAAAAGAATCCTTAAAGTGCAAAGATATGGTGGAATAGTAAGTAAAGGTGGAACAATCACGGCTGCATGGATGCTCAAATATGATAAGGAAAACCCTTACTTTGCTCATTATGATTATCTTGTCGAGATTGCAAGAAAATACGATGTTACTTTTAGTCTAGGGGATGCATTGAGACCAGGATCAATATTAGATTCTCACGATGAATTGCAAGTGCAAGAAATGATTAACGTAGCAAGGTTAACCAAGCGTGCTCACGAAAAAGATGTTCAAGTAATGGTTGAAGGACCAGGACATGTGCCTTTGAATGAAGTTGCAGCTAATGTAATCCTTGCAAAATCTTTGATAGGCGATGTTCCGTATTATGTTCTGGGCCCATTAGTAACTGATATCGCATCAGGTCATGATCATATTGCAAGTGCCATTGGCGCAGCTGTTTCTGCAAGCGAGGGCGTAGATTTGTTGTGCTATTTGACACCCTCTGAACACTTGGCTTTACCAAATGTAGATGAAGTAAAAGATGGATTAATTGCCTATAGAATCGCTGCACACGCAGCGGACATTGTAAAACTTAGAGATAAAGCAATCAAATGGGATCTAAAAATGACTGAGGCTAGACGTACTCTTGACTGGGAAACACAACTAGCACTGTCTATTGATCCAGAGAAAGCTGTAAAAATACATAGTAGGACAGGTCAACTTCCTGGGAATAACGTTCCTTGTACTATGTGTGGCAGCGCATGTGTTTATGTAATGTTGCCACAACAAAGGAAATATCAAAAAGAAAATGAAAATCTACAACAAGTTGAATAGAACTTTTTCTAAATTAGGCACAGTTTTGTAATTCTTTAATTCATTTGCTAGAATCCATTTAGAATCAGAATTTTCCCAATTAAGTTTTACCACTGGATTTTTTGATTCAAACAAAAATGGAAATACTTCCCATTCATGATTTTTGTATTGTGGTGACCCCACTCTCATTTCATCAGCTGCCTTTAACAGCTTAATCTGATCTTCTTTTATTCCAGTTTCTTCAAAAATTTCAATTTTTGCTCTTTCCAGAGGGGTTTCATTTTTTTCAATAATGCCACTTATTCCTGCCCACAAATCTTTCATCGTTTTCACATTTTTACTTCGTTTTAAGATGAGAAATTTGCCATTATTTTTTATGAATGATGTTACAATTTTTGTTGAGCGCATTTCATTTTACTTTTTTTCTATCGCATTAACCATAGAAGTTAATTTTTTGTAGGATGACTGTAAATCTACATTCTTCGTTAGACGTTCTTGACATGCCCTCACATAATTCACAACTTCTTCAGTTTTTCCTTCCTGTACCTCAGTAAGTAATCTACCGATGTCTCTCCAAAATTCTTCAGCTGCTCTTCTGATTTCTGGATTCGCAATAATAGTTTCAATTAACTCAGGGGATTCAGTCATTATACTCTCTGCTAAAATTTTCTGTACTTTGAAAGTTGTACCTGACATTTTTTCTGTAAGTGAAACCTTTTCATCTTTTGATAGTATATTTGCAAAAACCAAATTCATTAGATGTGTAAGACCTAAAATCGTCGCTATTTTTTTATCGTGTTCAATTGCATCAATCGTAACAAAATTAGCACCTGTAAAGAGTGATCTCGCAACTGAAAGTTCATTCTTTGCATCTTTGACAGGTATTGAAATAATGTTTTGACCCTTGATTTTTTTAGTTCCTGGACCAAACATTGGATGAATACAAATTGGATTTATTTTTGCTGGCATTTTTGAAAGCGCTAAAATTGTTTTGGATTTCTGTGATGAAATTTCAATGAGATATGTACCACGTTTCATTTCTTTAGCAATTAATCTAATGATCTCTGGCGTACGTCTCGTTGGGGTGCATAATAATACATAATCTGCATTCAAAATTCCACCCACAAGTGAATCTGATTTTATAATCGATTTTCCAGGAATTTTATTTTCAGAATCGTAGCCTGTTACTTCAAAACCAGTTGAATCAAAGTATTTTACAAACCATTGACCCATCTTTCCACCTGCACCAATGATTGTCATTTTTTTTGTCAAACCTTACTCCTTAGAATAGTATCAAGTATTACCATGCCCTCCATTAGTTTCTTTTCGTCTTGGCATGCAGAAATTCTAATAAAATCTCTGTAATCTCCAAATCCTTCTCCTGGAGCAACTGCAAGACCATGTTCTAATAGGTCATTTGCAAATTTGGTTCCATCAAAACTATCTTTTTTCACTTTAGCAAAAAGATACATTGAACCATCAGGTTTTACAAAATCAAGTCCAATTTCTTTTGCTTTTTCTGTCAATGAATCCAGTCTAGATTTCATTATATTAGAATTATTAGATGTATCAGCATCAAGTGCTTGTAGTGCTACAAATTGAATTGGTTCTGAAACATTTGTTAAAGATAATGCTTGCAATTTAGCCATTTTATCTATTATTTCTGGATTGGCTATGGCGTACCCTATTCTGAATCCTGTCATAGCGTGGGATTTTGAAAAAGATTGGGTAACTATGCTTTTTTTATAATTATAAAGCAAAACACTTTTCCAATCTTTGTAACAATACTGAGAATAAATCTCATCACTTAATACATACAAATCATTTTTAATTGCAAGCTGAATTATATCATCTTGTATTTTAGTTGGAAGAATTTTCCCGGTAGGATTGTTTGGATAATTGAGAACAATCATTTTTGTGTTAAAATTTATCGAATTCTTAATTTCATCTATGTTGGGTTCCCATTCATTCTCGAGTGTAGTTTTAATTGCCCTTAATTTGACTCCAGCATTTAAAGTGCAATCTTTGTATGCAGGCCATGCTGGCTCAATCACAATAATTTCATCTCCAGGTGTTAATAATGTAGAAATCGCTAAGAAAACAGAAAATCTTGCTCCTGGGGATACCAAAATTTTTTCTTTGTCTATACTAATTCCATAAGTTTCTGCAGTTTTTTTTGCTAGAGCTGCTCTAAATTTTGACATTCCTTTTGCCTGACCATATTTTACAAATCCTTGATCATAAACCTGTTCCAATGCATTTTTTACTTCTATCGGAGGTAGAAAATCTGGTTCTCCAACTTCCATATGGATGATATTCTTCCCTTGCTCTTCAAGAGTTTTTGCCTTAAGGAAAATTGTAAGATGTGTTTGATTTTTAGCGGATTGGACTTTTACTGACTCATTAAGCAGAAAATTCAATAATTTTGTTCCAATTGAATCATCAAGACCAATTTCATTACATACTGAAATCACTTTAGACCTTAGATTT
>JAEHKQ010000141.1 GCA_016838795.1 Nitrosopumilales archaeon | reverse complement strand
GTGGATGAAATTAAAATAATACCAATTTAGCGATTATTTTATGCCTAAAAGAAGAATGTAACTGCAAGATAAATCAAGTATGCTGCAGCTAAGGCAATTCCAATTGGCCGTGTAATAAGACCCTTTTTCATTGCTACCAATAGAACAAGACTAAATCCAATCATGACAGCATAATCAATAAAAACTTCAGATACCACTGCAACACCAGCAATTATGGCACCAACTCCCATAATCATCAAAATATTGTAGATGTTGCTACCAATGATGGTTCCAATACCAATATCAGTGTGACCTTTTCGAACTGCTATTACTGAAGTTATTAATTCAGGAAGTGAAGTTCCAATTGCTATAACTGTTAATCCAATGATTCTCTCAGAAATGCCAAATGATTGTGCCAATATTACTGCATTGTCAACAGTCAATATAGCGCCAACATACAATAGTGCAATTCCAATGGCAATTAACCCAATGGATTTACCATAAGCATTTTTTTTAGGAATGTCTTCATCTGTCTTTTCAATTCTTTGTTTTGTAGCATCCTTGTAAATAAAAATTGTAAAAACAATTAATGAACCAATTAACAAAATGCCATCATATTGAGATATTTCACCGTCAATTGACAATGCAACTAGTAAAAGTGAGACGCCAAGCATTATTGGTACTTCTTTTCGTATTGTTGTTTTACTGACAATTAATGGTGTAAGAATAGCAGCAATGCCAATCACCATTCCAACATTTGCGATATTACTTCCAATAACATTACCTAGAATCATTTCACCATGGTCTCTAGCCGCTGCTATACTTGCAGCTAATTCTGGAGTAGATGTTCCATATGCCACAACAGTCATTCCAATTATCATTTTGCTTATTCCAAATTTTTTGGCAATGTTGACTCCACCATTTACTAACCAATTACCACCAAAACATAACAGTACAAGTCCTACAATTGTTAACGCTATGTTAATAGCAATTTCCATGTTGGTTGATAAAATCCAGTTTGTTTAAAGGGACTTCCTTATGCATAATTTACTATTCTAACAACCAAAGTAGATCTGATCCTCACGTAGTATCAAAAGGTGTAAAAAAACCATCTTGTTGGATCAACAAAGCTTTAGTTTAAGATTAATAAAGTAATATACCGTACTGTACGGTATGATGAAGACGCGATTGACCTACGTACCTATAGAGGTGGCTGATCAGTTTGATGATTTCATCATAACTAGAGCTGAACAAGTCCTAGATGCAGTCAAGGCGAGGACACGAGACTATAGCACCTTATCGCTACTAAAACTGCTATATCAGCTACGTGGGAATCCATTGACGTTTACTAACTTGTACTCAAAATCAAAAATCAGAATGAAAAAATCATTTCTTAACTATCTGCGTCTTTGTGTAAATTACAATTTCATAAAAAAAGAGGCAGTTGGGCCTAATGTTATCTATTCAATTACCGATAAAGGTAGAACCATGTTGAATTTATTCATGCATAAAGGTAATTAGACATAGCTGATCTGTCTATTTTTATTAGACGCTTCTTTTAGTAAATTATTGCTTAGACAGACTTGGATCGACTATGCAGATGAGATGTCAGGGAAGAGTAAGGCTTATCGAAAGTTTTCCAATGCACTGAAAACCCAATCTACAAAATCTACATATTCTTACAATATGAAGCGCTT
>JAEHKQ010000140.1 GCA_016838795.1 Nitrosopumilales archaeon | reverse complement strand
GCTAAAGGTAAAAGTGTAATGTTTATGGTTGTAATTGGAAAAAAAGTTTGAATGAAAAAAAAAAGATCCACGATTCATAGGAAAGATATTGATGTCAAGATCAGTCTGTATTGTCCAGATTGTGGAACTCTGCACATAGATCGTGGTTGGTATGCCTTGAAACCACATCGATGGCATCTGTGTTATAACTGTCGCAAGAAATTTTGGGTTTCAAAACCAACAATAGGGGTTGGTAAGTTTTAATTTCCTGATAATAACCAAATAAGTTTACAGCTACTGCACCACCCTCTAAAATTCCCCTTGATGTCAGAATTTAATTTGCAAAGCAATTCATCACAATCTGGACAATATTGACACGGCATAAAATGAAATGTAGACGATACGTGGTTTTCAGTCATAATGATTTTCTAATATTGTTTACCAGCTCTGCCCACTTGGCTTTGGTTGCTCGATAGTTATGCAGGTATGCTAAAAGAATTTTAACTAATGTTATATACTCATCGACTACCTGAGTTTCTACCACAGAATTACTAAAAGTGATTTCATCAATGATCTTATGACATTTCATTATGGCTTTTGCATCGCTGCCAATTATCAAATTTTTAGCTTTTACATCAGGTAAAACGGATGTGAAAACATCACTCGTGTTTGTATCTAGTTCATGTTGAGAGGCATAAAGCTTGAGTGCTGCGCCAGCTGCTTGGTCAATGTTTTGTAGGGCCAATCTGTTTGCTGACGGCAGATTACTCTCTTTTAGTATAACACCAAGGCACAGCTGTGCAGCTATTTCATTTTTCATGATTGCGTTCCATCACTATGCCAAAATAGGTCAAAGTACAATATAATGTGAGTTCATGATGGTTCTAGACTCGGAATTTCGTAAATTATTGGAAAGAGAGCTCAGCAAGTCTTTGCAAATTATAGCTAAAGAAAACACAGGTTTTAAAGAGATTTGGGAGTGTACCCACGAAGACGACTTTTTGTATGGATGGTACATGGGCAGGGCTGATGACTTTTGCAGGAATCAATTCTTCTTGCACTATCACAAAGCCCCCAAAAATGATGACGTGAAAGAGATCCAAAAAATTCTGTTTAAACACGCCAAGGATTTTCGTGAACAGCTCGAAACTTCTAATTAAGATTTGATAGTATCCCTAACTGGATTCGTATGATTCAGATTTGAAAAATCTTCTGTTTTCTAATTTCTTTTTTTATTCATATTTGATACGAACTGTTAACGGCTGGTTTTTATTTCAACTTTAATTGTGGCCACTAGTTTTTTACGGAGGTGATTAAAGCCCTTTAAATCTTTTATTCAATCTTGTAATTAAAAGAGCGGGAGCAGCAAAATACATTCCAATGTTCAACAGAATCAAACTGATTCCATATCCTAGAACTTCAGATTCTGAATCCATATCGACATAATTTAGAATGGATAATGATGTTAGTAATGGTGTAATAGTTAGCTTAACAGCCTCTTTGAATATCGGACTTTCTCGTTCCCAGTCTGCAATGGTTGGAGAGAACAAATAATAGAATTGATTAAAGCCTGACATAAATGCCGAACCTGAATTAGTTTGTAGTAATTTGTTATCCCGCAGTTCTCGCAACTGTTGAACTTGTGGAGCTAGCTCAGAACCAAAGGTAGCCGTAGCGATAAGACACGCACCCCCTCCGGACCCAGATCCAAAACCAGATACACAATTACCGTTTATGATTATCTCCCCCATTCGCTCTTCTGTTGAACTCTGGTCCATAATTTTTTGATTCTGAATTGCTACAATTCTCAAGTAACCCTCGTCTGTCATTTTTTGAAACCTTGCACCAAAAACTCCCTCACGTATTATGGAGGTTTCACATCCAAAAATGATACTTTTATCACGTTGACCGGTTACTTCGGTATAATCAAAACCCGAAGCCTGAAGTGCACCTGACCATTTAGTGTCAGAAAATATCAACAGTTTTGCTTTACCGTCAGGTATTTCTGTTCCTAATTCTGATATTATCTTGTTTTCTATTTGTTGTTGTGGTTGAACAGTTGCTGCAGGGGTTAGTTCTCGGGAAAAAACCTGTGTTCCCATTATTGATATTTCAGAATTAAATCTTCCAAATGGAATTGTAACCGTTCTATCAGATGATGTTATGGTTTCGTCAAAGAAATAATATTCTAATCCATTGATGAGCACGATAAAATCTTCATCCTCAGAACCATCTTTTGCATCGATCAAATTTCTTGGTAATGTTATGTGTAATTCCCCCTTGCCTTGGGGGTCTATCAAAATTGTTAGGGTTGCAGTTTCTGGGTCTAACGCAAAACCTAAAACCTCTCCGCCATGCATTTCATAATCTGGTTCTTTAAACTGCTGTGCAAAAGCAGTGGAGGTAAATGTCCCTACCATCACCAAAAACAACATAATTACTATAACCCTTACGTTCACTGATGGTGGTTGTATTACAGGGGTAAGATAAACTCGATCTTCATAAAAGCCTCGTACATTTGATATTATCCTTAAAACTAGATCCGTATGATTCATATTTTTGAAAGATCCGATAATACCTAATGAGTGAAACTTGGAGAGAGAGACTGAGTAGAAGAAGGTTAGAGATTGGGATTGATGGTCCAGAATATGATTACATCCAAAGTTACATTGGGTATTATTGTTCTGAGGCTGATCGTAAATGCCAAGAAATTGACATGAAAAAGACTGTAGATGAAGTCATTAATTCTATGAAAAACGAAGACTTTGACAGATTTACAAGGGCAGTTATTGATTCTGTTCACAAAAAACAAGGATATGATGGGCAGGCACCTTCTCAGACGGCTTGACGGCATTTAGAAACTGTCTCTAGAATAAAGCACTGTAGAATATGGAATTACTCGAGTTAGTAAACATTTGATACAAATCATTAGAAAGACAATAACAATGAAATAGTAAGAGGGCAGATAAAAAAACATGGTAGGTACCATTATTATCCCCCTCGCAGTTGTTGCCGTAGTTGGAATTGCAGGCTATTTGATATATCGTTTTGGTTTGTATGATTATTTTTGTAATAGATCTGTTAATAGTACTCTACGAAAATATAGCATTAAAAAAACTCAATTTCAGATAATAAAAGAATATCACGAAGGTAAAGGTGAAAAGATATCTGATAAAGAAATCTCACAGCTAGAGAAACATTACCGGCAACATGAACCAGAAGAGTTTCTTTCAATGTACGATGCTACAAGAGACAAATCAAAAAATAACGAAAAGGATAAGATTTAAAAAAAATATTTAGGGTTTAACTGGTATCTGAATGAAAGGAGTTCCGCCTGAACCTACTACAAGTGGCAGTTTACCATCCCATGCCTGTGTTTTTAGCCATTCCAAGTAGTTTGGATTTTGCGCCAAGGCTTGGTTGATAATTCTAATTGCTTCGGCTTCACCTTGGGCTTCGGCAATGTTGGCTAATGCAAGACCCTCTGCTTGTGCTGCACGTTGTCTTGCTTCTACCTCAATTCTTCTAAGGTCGTTTTCTGCCTTTAGTGCCTTTTGCTCTGCCTCTACTTTAGATTCGATTGCTGAAGAAAAGAGTGCTGAGAATTGAAAGTCAGTAATTGAGATGACTTCGGTTATGAGGTTGTATACATTTAGACGCTTTGTGATCTCCACTTCAATGTCGGACTTTACCAATGGTCTTTTTGTGATCAGTTCCTCTGCGTTATAATTTGCCGTAACTTGTTTTACAACTTCCTCAACTGCTGGCGCAATAATTCTATTTTGATAGTTAAGACCTACCTCTTTGTATAGGATGTTAATTGATTCGGGATCTGGATGATAGTTAACCGTCACCTCAGTTGTAACTGTCTGAAGGTCTTTAGAAGCTGAAGATGTTCCTTTTACAAACAACAGTGTCCTGACCTCCATATTTACCACAGTGTCTTGAAAGGGTACGACAAAATGAAGCCCCTCATCCAGAGGTGGAGCAGTTACATCAACTGCATTCCAATGCAATAAAACGCCTCTGTGGCCTGCGTCTACTATTTGTACTGCTGCGGACGCCATCACTCCAATAACAATCAGTGCTACAATGCCAATTCCGACTCCTTTGGCTACACTCATGTTTATGTTAATTTTTGGCCCTTCGTATCTTGACAATTTATTTCCATCATATCTCTAATATCAAGAGTATATAATTGCATAAGGGATCTCAACTGTACCTTACATTTGTTCTAAAAGATAACCGAAGGAAAATCTTGAGACTGTTTTTAAGTTGCTTTTGATAAAAATATGAACAAATTTATGGTAAGCTAGTCAAAAATTGATCAGAAATGACTGATCATTTTTATTGGATTTGGATTATTTTTTTAATGTTTCCACTTATTCGAATAATTCAACGTTACCTCAGAAAACGTAATATGCAAAATTACACCCAGCCTTCTGAAAAACATCTTGAAATGCAACTTCAAACAAATCCAAGTGAGACAATGGGTACTCCTAGACGAAATCTAGCAAGACCTGAAACAAAGGACATGCTCGTTTTGGGAGAACTAAATCGTGGAGCAAAAAATTTTGAAAAGATGCAAAAAATTACTGATCTTAAACGTGACGAACTAATTTCCATCTTGGACGATTTAGAAAAGAGGGGCCTGATGAGAGTAGAAAAAAAGAGTGGCTTCTTTGGTACCAAGATTGTACTATATGTAACTGATAAGGGCTTCAAAGTATACTATTCTTGAAAGTTCATTTTCCAATTTCTTTTTTTATTCTAAATTACATTTGATTCGATCTGTTAACTGATCTTATGAAATGTTAATTATCAACAAAAAATATCACAAATTTTTAATAACACAGGAACGTTTACGTCATGACCTTAGGTTCCACCAGCCTCACATGCACAATAGCCAAACTCATCTATCCTGCTGTTGCAAAGGGGACAAGTCTCACCATATTCCACTTCGGAGGCCTTTTTACCAAATAATTCAAAATGTTCATCAATTTCTTTGGGTATCAAGTTTGAATCGTTCTTCTCCTTCGTTTTATAGCTGGAACAACTGAGGCAGTATTTTCTTGGTCTACCGCGATATGATCTAACCTCCAACGTTATACCACATTTTTCACATTTCACTTGTTTTCGTTAATCAATTGAGGCTCAAACCTTAACAACCTTCGCTTTTTCTTTTTTATCTACATTTGATGCGAACTGTTAATGACCAATTATTTCGGATTGTGACGTAATTTTTAGAAATGGTTATTTTCTAGTCTACAATATCATCATTATGGGAAAATTCACCTGCCGAGATTATGGTTTTGAATGTGATTTTGTGGTCGAAGGAGACGATATTGCAAAGTTGATAGAGGAATATGGAAAACATTCCTGTGATGAACATGGAATAGAATATTCCAAAGAGGCCTTGATGCAGTTTATTTTGAGGAAGCAGAGATAGAATCATTAACATTTGATACGAACTGTTAATTGGAATTTAGCCATTCTTTTCGTGAATTAAATCTCGTTTTAATCTACATTTACCAAAGATAAAATCCATGAATTTTCTCAAGTTATTACAACTATGGTTTCCCTATTCTAAAGACTTTAGTGCCACACTCGGGACAGGTACCTTTTACTGCGGGTCGTCCATTTTTCATTACGATTTCTTCAGGATCTTTTATATCTCTTTTTGCTCTGCATTTTACACAATATGCTGTTACCATATGCCTAATCCAAACTTGATCCTATTTAGAAAGATGATGTGAATTTTGTTTAACTACCGACTAGCAGAAAACTCTTCAAATATTATACAGTTTTCAACTCACATCATTGCAGAGAGGAAGATTTCCATTTTTATTCTTAAAATCCTCTAAAAGCTGCTTTTTGCGTTCTTTTTGATTTTCAACAAACTCTCTTTGATAAGTATGGGTTTTTTGTTTACAGGTATCATTCTCAAAGTTTGAGTCGACATACTTTGTAAATTGATTCTGAAGATTCTCGCTTTCTCCAATGTAAATTACATCTTTGTTTTTATCATAAAGAACATAAACTCCAGGCTTTGATTTAACAAATTTTGCACTTTGAAGCCATACCCGAAGCTTATCATCAAGTATTTCCATTTTAACACTCCAAAGTAATTATATAATTAAAGTCATTAATTGGCAAATTCTGTATTTGTGATTTGTGGACTGTCATCAAGTTTGTTCCTAAATACTATCAATCTTCGTAAAGCCTCATAGTTTGCTATAACTGCTAGAATAATCAGCATTATGGGAATTTGATTAGTTAAAGCACCAATCGTTATGAGCAGTAACCTCACATCCCTGCCCATTCTAAACTTTGATCTTTTTGTCATATCCTCATTTCTAAAAATTGAATCATATTTGTCACTAGTGTAGCTATTGAGGAAGCTTCCAATCAGAGCAAAAAATCCAATTATCCATATTGTGATATCCCCGTTGATACTCCAGTAACCATAGACTAGTCCTAAAATAATGGCAGCATCTACATACCTATCCAAAACTGAATCAAGCCAACCTCCATACTTTGTCTGTCTTAGCTTAAGACGTGCTACTTCCCCATCACATCCATCCACTATAGAATGGATATGAATTAAGATGCCTCCCAAAACGAGATAGAAATATTCGCCAAAAAAGAACAGAGATGCACCTGCAAGTCCAATCATAAAACTCAGAACTGAAATCTGGTTTGGTGTAATTCCTGTCTTTAGTAATATCTTGGAGATTCTCAGTGATATTGGTCTGTTGAGTATCCTTGATACTGGTCCGTCTGTATCTTTTTTTAGTTTGTTGCATAT
>JAEHKQ010000139.1 GCA_016838795.1 Nitrosopumilales archaeon | reverse complement strand
GTTCTACCATGTTTGCAATCTAGAAAGGTATTATAAAATTCTGACTTTATAATTTCAGTAATTTTCAATTTTGTTCTATGAACACTTAAAATACGCTGAAGGGCACAAAATTGTGCATGCCAGAAAAAATCAAAGTAGGTTTAGTCGGAATTGGAAATTGTTTCTCTGGTTTAATTCAAGGTATAGAGTATTACAGAAAAGATTCTTCTCAAAAAGTAATTGGAGTTATACATGATAAGCTGAGTGGTTATGGAATTCACGATATAGACTTTGTTTGCGGTTTTGATGTTGGCGAGAACAAGATTGGAAAAACAATCAACGAGGCCATTTATGCATATCCAAACATGGTAGACTGGATCCCAAAGGACGAGATGTCACAGACAGAGGCTAAAGTGTATGAAAGCCCTGCTCTAGACGGCGTAGGGATATGGGTTGAGAACAGAGTAAAACCAATCAAGAGTAATAAAACCACAGAACAGTTGACAGAAGAAATCAAACAGATCATCAAGGATACTGGAACAGAAATCATTGTTTCGTATTTGCCTGTAGGATCAGAAAAGGCAACACAGTTCTGGGCACAAATCTGTCTTGACACAAACGCCGCTTTTGTTAATTGCATACCTTCATTCATTGCGTCTGGTGAAGAATGGGGCAAAAAGTTTGCAGAAAAAGGTATTCCAATTATCGGTGACGACATCAAAGGTCAAGTCGGTGCAACCATTGTACACAGAACCCTTGCACGGCTCTGCAACGACAGAGGAACAAAAATTGAAAGAACATATCAAATCAATGTAGGTGGTAACACAGACTTTCTAAACATGAAGGAGCAGGAACGACTGGTAAGTAAAAGGATCTCAAAGACAGAAAGTGTCCAAAGCCAGTTAGATGAAAGACTAGACGATGACCAAATCTATGTCGGTCCTTCTGATTTCATTCCATTTCTAGGAAATACAAAATTGATGTTCATGAGGATTGAGGGCCGTCAGTGGGCAAACATTCCATTCAACATGGAGGTCAGGCTCGAGGTTGACGACAAGGCAAACTCTGCTGGTATAGTGATAGATGCACTGCGCCTAGCAAAGATTGCCCTCGATAGAGGTATTGGCGGTCCACTCATTCCTGCCAGTGCATATCTAATGAAGCATCCACCAAAACAAATGACCGATCCACAAGCCAAAGTAGCTTGCGAAGAGTTCGTAAAAGGAAACTAAGAAAAATTTTTTTAAAACAAGAAAAATCTATCAGCTTTGTCAACTAAACTTGTTAGCAATCGATTATCCTACCGATCTCAAAACGTCTTTCATTGGTTCATATTAAGAAGGTAGAGATATTTGGCTTCAAATCTTTTGGATTTAAGAACACTGTAATAGATTTTGAACCTGGACTTATTTCCATTTCAGGACCAAACGGTTCAGGAAAGAGTAACATTCTAGACGCCATAATATTCGCACTTGGTGAAAACCGCCCCAGGGTCATGCGTGCAGACAAACTAAAGTCACTCATTCACGATGTCGAAGGAGACAGACGAGGCGTCAAAAAAATGGCACGAACAAGTGTACACTTTGATAATTCAGACAGAAAGATTCCTGTCGATTCCGATTCTGTAGAGATAACCAGAGAAATGGATGCCTCCGGAGAAAACACCTACTATCTTAACAAAAAGAAGACGCAGCGCTCCCAAATTTTGGATCTTATGAATATGGCTAATGCCGGTCTCACAAAATTAAATAATGTTCAGCAGGGAACCATAACTAGAATCTCAGAATTTAGTCCTGAAGAGAAAAGGGAGACCATCGAGCAGCTTGTTGGGCTGAAGGATTTCGATGAAAAGAAGGCTGAGGCAGAAAAACAGCTTCAGACCGCTGACCAAAGGCTAGCAATTGCCATGGCAAAAATGGGCGAGGTCAGGAAGAACATCGATAATCTAGAGGAGGAGCGAAACCTCAAACTCAGGCATGATTTCATTGAGAGGGAAATAGTTCGTCTTAACGCCATCAATGCAGCAAACAAGATGAAATCCCTCGTGGCCGACAAAACCTCAAAGGAACGAACTCTGAATGCTTTGGAATCAGAATCTGAAAAGTTTAGCGAGGAACTTGGGGTCGTAAAAAAACAAATTGACGAGATAGAATCTGAAAAGGCCAAATTTATGGAAGATGCCAATGCATACAACCAAGCAAAGGCAAAGCTTGACACAGAACTAAGTGAAACAATGGAAAAGTTCGAACGAGCAAAGAGCGTCATTGCTACACAAAATCGAAGATTAAAACAAATCGATGTCAGAATACCAGAAACAAAAGAAGAAATTAAAAAAATTCTACAAGAAAAAAGCCCGGAATCCCAACCATTAGAACTGGAAGAATTACTAGAACGAATTAATCATGAAAAGGGCAAGGTAAATGAACAACTCGAATCACTAGACACCGAACTTAAACAAGTACTGACACAACAATCCGAGTTTGTGTCACATAAAATTGAAATCAATGCAAAAATAAAAAATCTTGTTGGTCTACTACACCAAGCAAAACTCACGCTAGCAAAGTTCGAAGCACAACAAAAAGATCTTGAAAGAAAAATTAATCTGAACGATACCAAGGCTAGAGAAATTTCACGTGATTCTGAAAGTCTCACACACTTGAAGCCAAGACTTGAGTCTGTAAAAACAAATCACAACGCAACAATTGCTGAATTAAAAGCAAGAATTGCAAACCTTGATAGAAAACGAGCAAAGTTTGAGAATGATATTGATGAGCTTAATCTAATCTTAGAAAAATCAAGCAAGGCGACAAACCAATACGAAGCAAAAATTCGTATCGTAAAGAGTACGCTGCACGAGGATTATTCCATTGCAAAACTGAAAGAAAATGCAGACCAACTAGGAATGTTGGGCCTTGTACATGAAATGATTTCTTGGGATAAACAATATGAGAGGGCAGTTCTTGCGGCCTCTTCAGACTGGATCAAAGCAATTGTTGTGAAGGACTTTACAACATTGGTTAGTCTTGCAGAATTTGCACGCTACAAAAAATTACCAAAACTAAAAATCATACCACTTGATGCAATTCCAAACTTCAAACTAGATAAACCAAGAGAAAAAGGCGTGATTGGAATTCTTGCAGATTTTATAAAATGTGATTCCAAGTTTACACCAATCAAGAAATTCCTGTTTGGAAATATTGTTCTAACAAACTCAAAAGAGTCTGCTCACAAGGCTTCAAAGGCTGGATACAAATCCGTTTCAATCAATGGAGAATATTTCGATGCAAAATCAAGTGCAGTAGTTATAGACATCAACTCAAAAATTTCTAAACTGACAAAAATTATTTCTCAAAGCACATCTGTAGAAGGCCTCATTCAATCGAATAATCTTTTGAAAAAAATTGTCCAGAAAAAGAAAAAGTCCTTGCGAAACATGAATGAAATAGCCAGTAAGTATAACAAACGTATATCAATTTCACAAACAGGTCTATCTACAACTGATCAATATTACATAGAGTTACAGTCAAAAATTTCTAGAGCAAAGAATCTCATAAACACTCTATCAGCAAGAATAGATGAGGATCAAACAAAAAATGAAAGACTAGAAACTGAAACTGCAAAACAAAATTCCTACATCGATTCTTTAGAACAAAGAATTGCTATTGTTAAAGATAATTACGAGGTAGGAGAGGAGATCAGATTTTCCAATCAGCTTGCTAGATTGAATGAAAGAAAGATTGATCTTCAAAAGAGATTAAACGAGGTTGATTCCGGATTTACAGATGTACGAAGACTGCACGAGGAAAATGTAACTCTACTTGATGAACAACAGGAAATTATTGATGGAGTCAAAGAACTAGAAAAAGAAAAGGAACTTGCTGACAAGAATCTTATTGCAATGAGAGAAAAGGAACAGGAGCTAATCTCAACCTCTGGAACCTCTGTATCAAAGATAAACGAGTTTGACACACAACTAAAGGAGCTCAATGAAAAGGATCGCTCTCTAACAAAGGAAACAAACGGAATAGACCGTCAGTCTGATGTAATAACGCGAGACTTGAAGGAACTCTACCAACAACAGGCTGAAACACAAAAAATCATAGATACATTCAGTTCTGTTGGATCACTTGAAACATTCGATGTAAATGAACTATTGAGGGGTCTTTACAATGAGCAACGCCATCTTACCGAACTCAACGCAAAGGCACCTGCAATCTATCCAGAAATTGCTGAGGGTTATCGCTCCATGTCAACCCGAAGGAACTCGCTGCAAGAGGAGAGAAACTTTATTGTCAAATTCATGGATTCCATAGAAAAGCAAAAACGTCAAACATTCCTTGACGCATTTGATAAGGTAGACAAGGAAATTCGCATCATTTTTACAAAGATGACTGGTGGAAACGCTTGGCTAGAGCTACAAAATGAGGATGACATCTTCAATTCCGGAATTTCATATCTAATTCAATTCAAGAACAAACCAAAGCGAGAATCAACATCGATCAGCGGTGGTGAAAAAACTCTTGCTGCTGTTGTTTTCGTTCTTGCACTACAAAAACTAGAACCATCTCCATTCTATCTGTTTGATGAAGTCGATGCACACCTTGATGCGCCAAACTCTGAAAAGTTGGGAAAAATTCTTGAAGAAAGATCAAAGGAAAGTCAATTCCTAATGGTTTCTCTAAAAGACTCTGTTGTAAAAAGAGCCAAACTAATCTATGGTGTATTTCCAAAAAATGGCGTATCTCATGTAGTTATATACAAAGACAAACGACTACCTGGTATTACCACCTAACTTTTTTGTTTATCTGTAAAACCTTCTTTAGAGATTGTTTTGGTAGGTTTTTCTGTAAAAATTCCTTGCGGGCGATACAATAGAACTGCAATCAATATTACTCCAAGTAGTAAAAAGTCAAGCCATACAACATCAAACGGAACATAAGGTTGTAGTGAATCCTTGAAGAAGATGATAAATTTACGAAGCGTAACAAAGAGTAGAGTACCAACTAGAACTCCTTTGTTGTTTGCCAATCCGCCAATGAGAATCATCATGAATGGCCAAAAGGTCCAACTCGTTCTATCGTAAGCAATCGCAATCGTACCACCAACATAAAATGCATACAGCGCACCACCAATTGCAGCTATTGCAGCAGCAATCATGATTGTCTTT